>ONEC01000007.1 GCA_900316715.1 uncultured Eubacteriales bacterium | reverse complement strand
CAGACCATCGGACGTGCTGCGAGAAATGTTGACGGACATGTTATCATGTATGCAGACAGTATTACCGATTCCATGCGTCATGCCATAGATGAGACCAACAGAAGACGTGAGATACAGCAGAAATATAATGATGAAAACGGTATCACGCCGCAGACTATACAGAAGGCAGTAAGAGAACTTATCTCAACCAGTATCGAGAAGGAAGAGAAGAGAGCGTCTGCTAAGGACCGCGTAGGAAAAGACCCTGACCTTATGAACAAGAAGGAACTCGGTAAAGAGATAGACAGACTTACCAAGAAGATGAATCAGGCAGCTACGGAGCTGAACTTTGAGCTGGCAGCGGTTCTCAGAGATGAACTCTTTGAACTTAAGGTAAAGCTTCGTGACTACGATAAGTAAAAGGATATAAATATGGCAGAATTAAAATACATAACAATACAGGGAGCCCGGGAGCATAACCTGAAGAATGTGGACCTGAAGCTGCCGAGGAATAAGTTCCTCGTTTTTACAGGACTTTCAGGATCAGGTAAATCCTCTCTGGCCTTTGATACCATATATGCTGAGGGACAGAGAAGATATATCGAGTCTCTCTCATCATATGCAAGACAGTTCCTGGGACAGGCAGATAAGCCTGATGTGGATAAGATAGAAGGTATGTCACCGGCTATATCCATAGACCAGAAGTCCACCAACAGGAACCCTCGCTCTACAGTGGGAACAGTAACAGAAATATATGATTATCTCCGACTTCTCTATGCGAGAATCGGTATCCCACATTGCCCGAACTGCGGAAGACCTATCGAGAGACAGACTGTTGATCAGATAGTGGATTCGGTAATGACTCTTCCGGAGAGAACAAAGTTCCAGATTCTTTCTCCGGTTGTAAAGGGACAGAAGGGACGTCATGAAAAACTTCTGGAAAGAGCCAAGAAAAGCGGATATGTAAGAGTTATCGTGGATGGTTCCATGTATACTCTTGATGAAGAGATAAAGCTTGATAAGAACATCAAGCATACCATAGATATAGTTGTGGACAGACTTGTCATGAAGGAGGGAATAGAGTCAAGACTTGCAGAGTCTATTGAGACTGCTCTCCGTCAGGCAGAGGGAACTGTAAAGGTTGAAGTCATCGACGGCGAGACAAAGACCTACTCAGACAGCTTCTCATGTCCGGACTGTGATATTTCCATAGATGAGATTGAACCTAGAAGCTTCTCTTTCAATAATCCTTTCGGTGCCTGTCCTGTATGTACAGGTTTAGGATTTAAGAGAGAACTGGATGTGGATCTTATGATCCCTGATAAGTCCAGGTCTCTGAATGATGGAGCCATAGCAGTTATGGGATGGATGAGCAGCGGAGATTCAAAGAGCTTTGGTCATGCCCTTCTTGTGGCACTCGCTGAAGAATATGGCTTCTCACTGGATACACCATTTAAGGATCTTCCTGAAAAAGCAAAAGACGTTATCCTTAACGGAACAAGAGGAAAGAGCGTAACCATACATTATCAGAGCACCCGCTCCAGAAGAAATGTATTCCGCCATCCATTTGAAGGCCTTATCGCAAATGTTCAGGAGAGATATAAGTACTCCGGCTCCGAGGATATGAAGAGCGAGTATGAATCCTATATGACCTTTACTCCGTGTGAGGCCTGCGGAGGAAAGAGGCTTAAGCCATCATCCCTTGCAGTTACCGTTGGAGATAAGAATATATTTGATGTAACCGAGATGCCGATAGATCAGATGTCAGAGTATATCAATTCTCTTGAACTTACAGAGAGACAGCAGATGATAGGTAAGGATATCCTGAAGGAAATCCGTGCGAGACTCAGCTTTATGATAGATGTTGGTCTCAACTATCTTACTCTCAGCCGTGCCACAGCATCACTGTCAGGTGGTGAGGCTCAGCGTATCAGACTGGCGACTCAGATAGGTTCAGGACTTGTAGGAGTTACCTATATTCTGGATGAGCCGTCCATAGGACTTCATCAGAAGGATAACGACAAGCTTATAGCATCTCTTAAGAGACTTCAGTCACTGGGCAATACTCTGATCGTGGTTGAACATGATGAGGATACCATGCGCGCTGCGGATCAGATAATAGATATCGGACCGGGAGCAGGAGTTCATGGTGGTGAGATAGTGGCCCAGGGTACAGCAGAAGAACTTATGAAATGCAAGCGCTCTATTACCGGCCGGTATCTGTCGGGAGAACTGACTATCCCGGTACCTGAATCAAGAAGAGAGCCTAAGGACTGGATAACTATTAAGGGTGCAAGAGAGAATAACCTTAAGAATATAGATGTTAAGATACCGAGAGGAATCTTCACGGTTGTTACGGGAGTATCGGGCTCGGGAAAGAGTTCGCTTATTAACGAAATCCTCAAGAAGAGACTTCTGAGAGATCTGAACCGTGCACGTATTAAGCCGGGTAAGCATGATGATATAGAAAACTATCGTGACCTTGATAAGGTTATAGATATCGACCAGTCACCGATAGGGCGTTCACCAAGATCTAATCCGGCAACCTATACGGGAGTCTTTGATACCATAAGAGGCCTCTTTGCAGAAACAAGGGATGCAAAGACCATGGGATATTCCAAGGGACGTTTCTCTTTCAATGTTTCCGGCGGCCGCTGTGAGGCGTGTAAGGGTGACGGTATCATAAAGATAGAGATGCATTTCCTTCCGGATATATATGTTCCGTGTGAGGTGTGCGGAGGCAGGAGATACAACAGAGAAACTCTGGATGTCAGATACAAGGGCAAGAACATCTTTGAAGTTCTTGATATGACTGTGGATGAAGCCTGTGAGTTTTTTGAAAATGTACCGTCCGTACTCAGAAAGATTGAAACTCTTCGAGATGTAGGTCTGGGATATATCAAGCTTGGCCAGCCATCAACCACTCTTTCAGGTGGTGAGGCGCAGCGTATCAAACTGGCCAGCGAGCTTTCCAGAAGAAGTACCGGCAATACAATCTATATCCTGGATGAGCCGACTACAGGACTTCACTTTGAAGACGTTAAAAAACTGCTTCAGATTCTCCAGAGATTTGCAGATGGCGGTAATACGGTTATCGTTATCGAGCACAACATGGATGTTATAAAACAGGCGGATTATATCATCGATATGGGACCTGAAGGAGGTGTCGGCGGAGGTACAGTGGTAACCCAGGGAACACCTGAGGATGTAGCAAAATGCCGAAAATCATACACCGGAAAGTACCTAAAAAGGTATTTATAACGAACGTTCACAAATAGTTCATATTTCATCGCAATATTTGTGAAATAAAAAGCAATAAATTGAAAGCACTTTAAAACGGTTAGTGTTAAGATGAGCCCGTTTTGAAGTGCTTTTTTAATTTTTTCACACACACTATTTAGTTATAATTTAAAAATCGGAGAGAATCATGAACATCACATTAAAAGCTATCGAGCTTTTTGTTTTTTGGTATCCGGCGATCATGTCTGCCATTTGGATTGCGGGCGGCATCATATTTTATTTCTGCAATGAGAGAAAGAAGGCACTGCCGCTGTATGAGACACCGTTTGTTTCTGTCCTTGTCCCATGCTATAACGAAGAAGATACAATTGAAAATACAGTAAAGGAGCTTTCGGCTCTGGAATATCCGGACTATGAGATCATAGTCATCAACGATGGTTCTTCTGACAGAACATCAGAGATAGTGAGAAGCATAGCTGATAAGTATCCACGAATGAGATTTATAGATCTTAAAGAGAACTGTGGTAAGGCCAATGCTCTTTACCTTGGCCTCATAGCTGCAAAGGGTGAGATCCTTGTGGGAGTCGATTCTGATTCTTACATCATGCCTGATGCACTTAACTACATGGTTCCGCATTTCACCAACAGATTTAATGGTGAGAGAGTAGGTGCGGTAACAGGTAATCCAAGAGTCCGCAACAGAAGTTCTCTTCTTGCAAAGATACAGCTCTGTGAGTACGCAAGTATCATCAGTCTTATAAAGAGAACCCAGAGAATCTGGGGAAAGGTCATGACCGTATCGGGTGTTGTGGTAGCCTTCAGAAAAAGAGCCCTTATGGATGCTGAGCTCTGGGACAGAGATATGATCACAGAGGATATCGGTGTTACCTGGAAGCTGGAGAAAAAGTTCTGGGATGTAAGATATGAGCCGAGAGCACTCTGCATGATGCTGGTTCCTGAGACAGTTATCGGTCTCGCAAAGCAGCGTAAGAGATGGGCTTCCGGTGGTATGGAAATACTGAGACGCCATTTTAATATATTTAAAACCTGGAAGGAAAGAAGACTTATTCCTGTATATATGGAACAGATATGTTCTATTCTGTGGTCACTCTGCTGGCTGCTTATGCTGATCATCATTCTCTTCCATCTGTTTGTAGATCACACGTATATTCAGCTTCCATACCTGTGGAAGAGCCTGTTCCTGTCATCCATATGTCTGGTACAGTTTATGGTTGCTATGATATTGGATAAGAAATATGACCCTAAACTTCTTCGTCATAGCATAGTTGCTATCTGGTATCCGTTTGTTTATTGGTATATCAATGCGATCATAGTGATAAAGTCACTTCCGACGCTGTTCAAAAAGAATACAAAGCTTGCAACCTGGCACAGTCCCGACAGAGGTATTCAGTAAAGAGGAAAATAAAAGAGGAAAAAGATCTTATGTTTTGGGGAAACAAACATGGAAATGATTCTCTCCCTCAGAAGGCCGACTATGATATTAACGAACATTTGATTGTGGGAAAGCAGAAAAAATGGAAAAAAATAATTGAATGGTTTTTTACCATTCTTGGCTGGCTTATTATGTTTTCTTATATAAGCTATGTTATATATGGAAATCTTGCGATAAAGAACGGATGGAAACTTTTTGAGTTTACCATTTATAACAGAACCATGCTGGAAGAAGTAAACAGATATTACGTTATTCTTATGATTGTTCTTGTTGTTGGATTTGTAATATTTATATTCTGGAAGATATATAACCGTTATAAGTTCGGAAAGCTTCATAGAAGAGAGTTCAGTCCGAATGTTTCAAAGGCCGAACTTATGGAACGTTTTCAGCTGGATGAAAAGACTATAGAGAGTTTTCAGAACGATAAGATAATTACATTAGAGCACAATATTATCCCTGAGGATCTTGGCAGGGGTAATAAAAACGCGTGATCGAATATGAAGGATAAGGAAACACGTGGTTGATTGTGAAGAATTTTGACTGTATAATTCACCTTAAGTCAGAGGAGGCTAAAAGGTGGTTTATACAGTTACTTTTAATCCGTCACTTGATTACATAGTTACGGTTGATAATTTTAAATTGGGAATGACGAACCGTACCACATCGGAGCTTATGCTGCCGGGCGGTAAGGGACTTAATGTGTCCATGGTTCTGACTAACCTTGGTATTGAGAATACTGCAGTTTATTATTCAGCCGGATCTATCGGTACAGAGATTACAAGAAGACTTAAGGAGATGGGTGTTAATTCTGAGGAGATAAGACTCGCGTCAGGCTGTTCAAGAATTAACGTAAAGCTCAGTTCTATTGAAGGAACGGAAATAAATGGACTGGGACCGGACATTTCCAAAGAAGATATAGATACACTGTATGAGAAGCTGGACAGACTTGCGGCTGGAGACGGCCTGGTGCTTGCAGGAAATATTCCGCCATCTATTCCGGATTCAATATATAGTGACATTATGAAGAGGCTGCAGGGAAGAGGCGTCAGAATAGTTGTTGACGCTACAAAGGACCTGCTTCTTAATGTACTTAAGTATAAGCCATTTCTTATAAAACCGAATAATTATGAACTGGGTGAACTTTTCGGAGTTGAACTGCTTACTCGGGAAAGCGCTGTGCCTTATGCTGAAAAGCTTATAGAACAGGGTGCTGAAAATGTACTGGTTTCCATGGCGGGAGACGGTGCAGTCATGGTAAGCTCTTCAGGCAATGTTATGATGAAAGAAGCGCCTGCAGGAGAACTTGTAAACGGTGTAGGAGCGGGTGACTCCATGGTGGCAGGATTCCTGGCCGGATATATGGAATCCGGGGATCTAAGCCATGCATTTAAAATGGGACTCAGTGCTGGAACTGCCAGCGCATATTCAGAGTATCTTGCTACGAAGGAAGAGATAGAGGCAATCTATAATAAGCTTCAGTGATCGGAGGACTAATCGTGCTGACAGAAGAACGTAAATCGGAAATCCTGAATATAGTAAATGAGAAGAGAAGCATCACTGTCCAGGAACTGACGGACATGATGGATGTTTCTGAATCTACTATCAGAAGAGATATAACAGCGCTTGCAAAAGAGGGAAAACTGGTAAAGGTTTTCGGCGGTGCGGTGGCACTTGATGATCCTGCAGCAAAAACGGACCTTACAGTTCTTATGAAGGAATCCATCAACAGAGCTGAGAAGCTTACCATAGCAAGATATGCAGCATCACTTATCGTGCCGGGGGATTATGTGTTCCTGGATGCGGGAACCACCACGGAATATATGATAGGTTTTATCAACGAGAAAAGGGCAACCTATATAACAAACTCTGTATCCCATGCACAGAATCTTAGCAGCAAGGGTCTTAAGACTCTTCTTGTGGGAGGAGAGCTTACAGAGAACCTCAATGTGGTGATCGGAGCGGATGCCGTACTTCATATCCAGAAATATCATTTTTCAAAGGGCTTCTTCGGAACAGAAGGAGTGGACTTTAAGATGGGATTTACGGCAGGTGATATGAGGGAGGCGCTGATCAAGAGAGTTGCTATCCAGAATACTCATTCGGGAGAGCGTTATGTGCTTGCGGACCATGAGAAGTTCGGCCGTGCAAGTTCGGTTTCATTCTCGGATTTTCTGGGAGTTATAGTTCTTACGGATAAATATCCGGGAGAATCCTACAGCAAGAAGATGGATGTTAAGGTAGTACAATAGATTATATGACCGGAGATGGATATGCCAGAAAGAATAAATGTATATCTTACCAGGATTGACAGAGATAGTATTATCTCCAATGAAGATAAACTTATTGAGAAGGTTTCGGACTGGAGAAAAGAGAAGCTTTCGAGACTTAAGAATCCATCTGTGAGAGCTGAGTCGCTTTCAGCAGGACTTCTGCTCCGCTATGCTATAGTTCATGAGCTTGGCGGGGAGTTCGGAGAGTATGATATAGAAGCGGGACCTCAGGGTAAACCGCATTTTAAAAATATAGAAGGTGCGGAGTTTAACATTTCCCATTCGGGAGATTTTGTGGCTGCAGTCATCAGCAGATATCCGGTAGGGATTGATATAGAAGTAAAATCCGATACAAAGTTCAGAGTGACGAAAAGAATGTTTTCGGAACAGGAACAGAAGAGAGTCTTTGAATCAGATGATCCTGACAGGGAGTTCAGGGCAGTCTGGACTGAGAAAGAAGCTTATCTTAAATGCACAGGGGAAGGAATATCCGTTGCGCTGAAAAGCTTTTATAAACATATGGAAACATCCGAGATTATGAGAGAAACCGATAGGGAATTTAAGGGAACGGGATGCTATGTTACTACCCTGAAACCTGAGGGAGAAGACTATTGTTTATCGGTATGTTCAAAAGATATAAAGTTTACACTTGACATTATTAATGTAAATGAATTATAATGAGTCGCGTTGTAAGAAATCTGTTATGGATAATATGCGTTCTTAGCTCAGCTGGATAGAGCGTCTGGCTACGGACCAGAAGGTCGGGGGTTCGAATCCTCTAGGACGCACAAATGTGAAATGTGTCGAAGTTTGAATACAAATTTCGACACATTTTTTTTAAATTTTTTGTGGATATGAAAAAACAAAAGGAATATAATTGAGAAGGTTGGTCAAAAATTCAGGAAAGAATTCGGAACTATGTCAAATAAAAGCGATTTTTTTGATTTATTACTAGAAGAATATTCAAAATCTTTTGATATAACAAGAGATTATGAGAGCGGTCCGGTGCGGGCTGACGCATATGGATACTTCTCAACTGTCAGCGAGAAGTATGTTCTCAGTCCTAAGGCAAATCTCTGGAGCATTCATGGCTTTGAGCACATTTTATTTATAAAGACAAAAAAGCTCACAGTGAAGGACATAGAGGATATGAGAAGCCTGATGGAGGATTACCTTGCTCCGACTCTGGTATGCAAGGGCGGTAAGTATCCGGAAAAGGATCATATGTATTCTTATCTTACAGCGGCTTTTCTGTGTGAGACCACACCTGACGAGGAAACGATAAAAGCGTTAAAGAATTTTAAATACGAGAAAAATTATCTGATGACTATAAGAGGACATGTTGAAGGTCATATGGTTCTTATGGATCTTTCAACAGGAAAAGCTTATGCGAATAAGGCGGCAAAACACCTTTCGGATTTTTATGAGAAGATCTTTAGCGGCTCTGCCACTGAGATATAAATTTTTCACCGGTATATGACTGCGGTATATCGGCATAATGAAAGAGGGGATTTAAATGAATGCAGCATTAGTACTTATCATCAGTATCGTAATCTTGCTCTGCGGTTATGTGTTTTACGGAAAATGGCTTGCAGAACAGTGGGGAATCGATCCTAACAAGAAGACTCCTGCACATGAGATGGAAGACGGCGTGGATTATGTTCCGGCTAAGACTCCTGTCCTTATGGGACATCATTTCTCATCAATAGCAGGTGCGGGTCCTATCAATGGTCCTATTCAGGCAGCTATCTTCGGATGGATACCTGTACTTCTCTGGGTTCTTATCGGAGGTATCTTCTTCGGTGGTGTTCATGATTACGGTGCACTTTTCGCATCTATGCGTCATCAGGGTCAGTCCATCGGTGAGGTTATCGAGGATGCCATGGGAAATCTTGCTAAGAAGATATTCATTATCTTTGGTTATCTGACACTGCTCCTTGTAGTAGCAGCCTTCAGTTCAATCGTTGCAAGTACCTTTGGAAGCACCACCGCAGCAGGCGTAGCAGTAGAGGGAGCAGCTCTTACAGCTCATCAGCAGACAGCTATGATCTCATTGCTCTTTATCGTTCTTGCTATCGTTTTCGGTTTTCTTGTATATCGTAAGAATATGCCTATCGGACCTGCTTCAGTTATCGGTGTTTTAGGCATTGTCATTATCGTGGCAATCGGTATGAATTTCTGCCCTATCACAATTTCTTATAATGCATGGATGTGGATTCTCGGTATATATATTCTGATCGCATCAGTTACACCGGTATGGATCCTTCTTCAGCCGAGAGATTATCTCAGCTCATTCCTGCTTTACTTCATGATAGGTGTTGCAGTCATTGCTATTATCGGCGCATCAATCGCCGGACAGGGACATCTTGATATCCCTGCATTTGCAGGATGGCAGATTACTGAGACTAACGGTCTTTTCGCAACAGGCAGTATCTTCCCTGCACTTTTCGTAACAATTGCATGTGGAGCTATATCAGGTTTCCACTCACTTGTTTCTTCAGGAACAACATCAAAGCAGATTGATAATGAGAAAAATGCACGTCCTGTAGCATACGGTTCTATGCTTATCGAGTGCGTAGTTGCAGTTATTTCTCTTTGCGCAGTAGGCTTTGTATGGCATACAGTAAATGTTGATAAGGAAGCTCTTGCAGCTTCAGGACTTACAAGTCCTACAGCTGTTTTTGCCGGTGGTATTTCACAGATGATCGGTTCATTTGTAGGAGCAGACAGCGCTATCGTAGGAATCATCTACAGCATGTTCGTTCTTGCAGTATCTGTATTCTGTCTTACATCACTGGATACAGCTACAAGACTTGCACGTTATATGTTCCAGGAATTCTGGCTTGCACCGGATGAGACAGTACAGACTGTATCAGGAAAGAAGAAGTTCCTTTGTAATCCTTACTTTGCAACAGTAGTTACAGTTGTTCTCGGTGTTGGTCTTGGAATGACAGGATATGCTAAGATATGGCCGCTCTTCGGAGCTGCTAACCAGCTTCTTGCTGCAGTCGGACTTCTTGCAGTCTGCACATGGCTCGGCAAGGTTGGAAAGAACAATAAGATGTTCTACGTTCCTATGGTATTCATGCTCATCGTAACAATAAGCTCACTTTTCCAGACAATCATGGGAAAGATAAAGGCTATTGGTGCAGGCGGAGCAGATATCTGGGCTTATATCCAGGCTATCCTCGCAGCACTCCTTGTGGTTCTTGCTCTTGTACTTGCGGTTTATGCTTTTGTAAATCTTGCAAAGCAGGGTAAGCAGAAGGAATCAGCTGAATAAAATGTAGTCACACGCCTCTGGGCTTTTGCTCAGGGGCGTTTTTTGTGGCTGACGGCAGTTTCTGGATGGGACTAAAAAGAATTCGCCTGGGCAAAAGCCCAGAGGCGATATGTGACAAATATTTTACTTCTTCATTTTGAAAAGTATGGTAAAATGTAAATTAGGTTAAAAGTAGGTTTGTCGGCAGTTTTGGCCGACATTTTGGATGACAAATAGGGGGATTTAATATGTCTTGTCCGGTTTGTGGAAATAATAATCTTACGAAGGATACGCCGATATGCCCAATCTGCGGCACGCCGAATCCTGAATACGCAGCGCCTCAGCCACAGGCACCGCAGCAGCCTCAATACCAGCAACAGGCACCGCAGCAACCGCAGTATCAGCAGCAGGCACCGCAGCAGCAGATGCCGCAGGGAATGCAGCCGTCTCAGCCGCCAAAGAAGACCAATAAGGCTCTTGTGGGTGGAGTTATAGCCGCAGCTATAGTTCTTATTATCGGAACCATTCTTTTCTTTGCACTGCGTGATAAAGATGATGATGGCAAGCTTACGGCTGATCAGAATACGACAGAGGCCGTTACAGAAGCACCGAAGCCTGAGACTGAAACAGAAACAGCTACTGAAGATAAAACAGAAGCCCAGAAGACTGTAGAGGGCTCAGCGACTCTTGCAAGTATGTCTTATGAGAAAAGACCATCCATCATAAATGATAATCTTGATTACACTTATGAGGATTTTGCTCCAAGCGTACCGGCACAGACGGTTGCTCCGGATCTTTCTGATCTGGACAACTATGACTTTGTTGCATATCTTCCGGATGAAGCAAAGCAGAAGCTTGCGACAAATCAGTTCCTCGTTATGGAAGGCAACAGAGAGTTTTTTGAAGTGTATGAATCCAACAGATATGATTACAGACCAAACTTTGTAACAGTTGATTCTATAATGCATACATATCATCTGTATTTTGCACATGTTCTGAAGAATACTGAGAAGAATTACCTTTCAGAAGATGTTAATGAACTGGGACGCCTTATGCAGGAGAAGTCAGCAGCACAGCTGGAAGCTCTTAAGGGAACTCAGTGGGAGCAGGCAGCAAAGACCAATCTTGCTTTCTTCGCCATCGGCAATCATCTTATGAATCCGGATTCTGAGATTCCGGCTGAAGTTAAAGATGTGGTTGATGCAGAACTTGAACTGATCGAAGCAGCACAGGGCATAACCATGTCACCTCTTTTCAATGACCCTGAAAATATGGAGGACTATACTCAGTACATCCCTCGTGGATACTATGATACAGAAGAGGGACTGAAGCGTTACTTTAAGGCTATGATGTGGTACGGCAGAAGAAATTTTGCAGTAGCAAATGAAGATCAGAACAGAAGTGCCTTCCTTATGACACTTGCACTTGATGATGATACACTTCCGCTCTGGGAGGAGATATATACAGTTACAGCTTTCTTTGCAGGAGCATCTGATGATAATGGTTATATTGAGTTCAGACCTCTGGTTGAGCAGGCCTATGGAACAGAGATATCATATGACAAGATGGTAAATGATACTGCAGCATGGGACAGCTACTGTGAACTTACAAAAAAGCTTGAAATGCCTAAGATCAATTCTGTCGTTGTCCTTCAGTCTGATTCTGACGAGGAAGCAGCTGAAAAGATAATCGGCTTCAGATTTATGGGTCAGAGATTCTCCATTGATGAAGCAATCTTCCAGAATCTCTGCTACAGAAATACTCAGGAAAATTCTGAGGGTAATAACCGCATGCTTCCGAATGCACTGGATGTTCCGGCTGCATTTGGATCAGATACAGCCCTTACTATTCTTGATGAGAAGGGTGCCACAGATTATAAGAATTATAATGAAAACATGGATAAGCTCAGAACCATGGTAAATGAGGCGGATGAAGAAGAGTGGAATGCAAGCCTTTACTCAAGCTGGCTCAATACACTCCGTCCTACTCTTAAAGTCCGTGGAGAAGGCTATCCGACATATATGCAGTCAGAGGAATGGAGAAAGAAGAATCTTACATCCTTCCTTGGAAGTTATACAGAGCTTAAGCATGATACCATTCTCTATTCAAAGCAGATGATGGCAGAAATGGGCGGCGATGAGCCACCTGTACGTGATGACAGAGGCTATGTTGAAGCAGAGCCTGAAGTATATGCAAGACTTACGGCACTTGTAAATGCAACCTCAAAGGGACTTGAAGGCTATGGAGTCCTTTCTGCAGAGGATAAGGCAAATCTCGAACTCCTTGCACAGATTACAGGACAGCTTCAGACTATATCAGAGAAAGAGTTAAGAAATGAGCTTCCTACAGAGGAAGAATTTGACTTTATCAAGAGCTATGGCGGACAGCTGGAGCATTTCTGGCAGGAAGTTAATAAGGATGATGCTGAAAATGAGTATTTTACAACAGAGGAATTCCCTGCAGCAATTGTTGCGGATGTAGCCACAGATCCAAACGGAACATGCCTTGAGCTGGGTACAGGAAGAGTAGGAACTATACAGGTTATTATCACAGTTGATGGTGTTAAGAAGGTTGCCTACGGCTCAGTATATTCTTTCTATCAGTTTGAACAGCCGATATCCGAGAGACTTACAGATTCCAAGTGGAGACAGATGCTTGGAATAGAGCTGGATGAAAATGGTGCCTATAACTATGACAGAGAGAGCCAGCCTAAACAGGAAGACTGGTCCGAGAGTTATAGATATGAATGGGAATACTAAGATTAAAAGGATCATATTCGTAATATCGGGAATTATCCTGATAGCGGGAATAGTAGTGATCATGTGGCTCCGGGGAGTTTTCCTTCCCCGGTGGGTCACATGGAAGACAGTGACTTCGGATTATGCGGATAAGGCTGAACTGGTATTAAAGCATAAGACCTTTTCATTGAAGACGCCTGATGGAGAGATTGTCTGGAAGAGCGAGGCAGGATGGCTCGTATCTGATTTTATCGTGGGAGATATAGACCACGATGACGAGGATGAGATAATACTTCTGGTCTGGAGGCGTGGAAGCTTCGGTAAGTTTAAACCTATATGGGTTGAGAAGGACGAGAAGACCTGGTCGCAGCACATTTTTATATATGATTATTTAGACAACAGAGTTGACAGAATGAAGCCTGTATGGATGTCCTCAAAGATGGGGATAGAGGCTTCGGATATAAAGCTGGATGAAGAAGAAGCGTTGCATATAATAACTCCTGAAGGAAGGGACACGGTGTGGTACTGGCAGAGCTGGGGACTGACACTGGTTGAGGGATGACTATATGAACTTTTATCTGACTTGTTTTATATTATCTATCATAGCCACCGTCATATTCAGATGGCGGTGGAATGAAGATACCAACATCAACATTACATTTCTTTTTATATTTATCCCGATCTCTGAGATGGGATACTTTATGTTTGCCATGTCCACAAGCATGACAGAAGCACTTCTGGCCAACAAGATAATCTATCTTGGCGGGGCCTTTCTTTCCCTGTTTATAACACTGAGTATTATTGCTCTTTTTAATATAAGAACGCCTAGGAGCCTGTCCATGCTCATGATGGGTGCCAGTACGGTAATGTATGGCTTTATCCTTACCATCGGATTTAATAAGCTGTTTTATAAGAGCGTTAAGTTCAAAATGGTGGATGGCCATCCGACGCTCATAAAAGAGTATGGTGTCATGCATACTGTATTCTATATCATGATCGCGGTTTATACGCTGATAGGAATAGGACTGCTTTTTTACTGCATTTTCAGGAAGAAGAGTGTGGCATACAGAACCATAATCCTTTTCATAACTGCGGAAATGGTTTCAGTAATTTCCTTCTTCTATGGGAAGACTCTGGTGGGAGACCAGTTCAAAGCAATTGCAGTGTCGTACATCATATTCCAGGTGATCTTCCTGCTTATCATGGAGAGAACCGGAATGTATAACATCAGTATCACTGAAGCCTCAGCTCTTATTGATAAAGCGGAGAACGGGTTTATGTCTCTCGACAGAAAGAGGAGATTTCTCGGAGCAAATCCTACAGCGCTGAAGTTCTTCCCTGAAATCGGGGAACAGGAGATAGACAAGCCTTTTAATATCAGGAAAAGACCACTGTCTCACATGAATTCCTGGCTGGATGAATTTGATAAAAGCAGCCGTTTCAACAGAAATAAAACAGTAGAGGAAGAACTGTCTGAGGATGAGAAGATTGAGTTTGGACAGATGATCGATGAGTCAGAGGAAGATAATAACCAGATAAGACATGTCAACAGGGGAGGAAAACATTATAAGTTCATTGTAGATTATCTTCGTGACGGCAAGCGCATAAAGGGTTATCAGGTGGTTATAGTAGATGAGACCGCCATTAGGAATTATACCAATCTCTTAAAAGAATATAATCAGGAGCTTTCAGAAGAGGTGGAAGCGAAGACTGCACATATTCAGGAGATTCAGGATAAGATGGTACTGGGACTTGCGGAAATGGTTGAAGGAAGAGATATGAGCACCGGCGGCCATATAAAACGTACCAGCGAAGGAATCAGGATTCTTATGGGTGAAATGCTGAGGGACCCGGAATGCCACGTTGATAAAAAGTTTGCCCGATACATGATAAAGGCGGCGCCTATGCATGATCTGGGAAAGATTGCGGTAGATGACAAGATTCTCAGAAAGCCGGGACGTTTTGAACCTGAGGAATTTGAGCAGATGAAGATACACGCCGCCCGTGGGGCCGAGATAGTTCATAAGGTTCTGGAGGGCGTTGAGGAACCGGAATTTGCTGCCATCGCAGAAAATGTAGCCCATTATCATCATGAGCGTATAGATGGATCGGGATATCCGGATCATTTAAAAGGAGATGAGATTCCGTTTGAAGCCCGGATCATGGCAATTGCCGATGTATATGATGCACTGGTTTCAAAAAGATGTTATAAAGACAGCATGTCATTTGAGCAGGCATTTAGCATCATAGAAGAGGGAATGGGGACTCAATTTGATGAGGAATTAAACAAATATTTTCTTGCTGCAAGACCAAAACTCGAAAGTTATTACAGCTCCCTTGAAAACGAGGGTTAACGCAGTGCAAATTTTCTCTTGAAAACCCCGAAAATGCGTAAATATTTTGGCAAAATAAGGTTAGTAAAAGACCTCTAACAAAGATTAAATATTATAGGCAAAATATCAATTCAAAAAGGCTGGCATATCAAGTATAATAGGCTTGATGTGTCAGTTTTTATGTTTAAATTGATATTTTTAAAATATTATAAACAGGAGGTCAGATATGGCGAAGCTGAATGCTGCTGCAGCAGCAAAGATCGAGGAAATCTGCGCCAGATACGCAGATGAAAAAACTCCACTCATGATGATACTCAGCGATATCCAGAACGAATATGGATACATTCCACTTGAAGTTCAGGAACTGGTATCAAAGAAGACCGGTATTTCGGTTGCTGAGATTTACGGAGTTGTAACATTTTATTCATTTTTCTCTTTAACGCCGAAGGGAAAGTACGTAATTGGATGCTGTCTTGGTACAGCGTGCTATGTAAAGGGTGCTCAGCAGGTTATCGATAAGTTCTCAGAGATACTTAAGATTAAGCCTGGTGAAACAAGTGAAGACGGCCTCTTCACACTTGATGCCTTAAGATGTATCGGAGCATGTGGTATTGCACCAGCCGTAAGTATTAACGGTAAGGTTTATCCAAAGGTTGCAGTAGGACAGGTAGCTGAGATCATCGATTCCTATAGAAAGGAGGCATCAGCATAATGAGTAAGATTTCTACAGTAGCAGAGCTTGAGCAGTGCGCATCTACATGTACTAAGTGTCTGGATGACAAGCTTAAGGGAGCAGATGACAAGCGTCATATCGTTCTCTGTGGTGGTACAGGATGTCTCTCAAGTAATTCAAAAGAGATAATGCAGAAGTTTGAAGAAGTTCTTGCAGCTAAGGGACTTTCAGACAAGGCAACAGTTAATCAGGTAGGATGTTTCGGTTTCTGTTCACAGGGACCTTTCGTAAAGATCTATCCAGAAGATACACTTTATCGTATGGTTTCTATCGATGATGTTGAAGAGATCGTAGATAAGGATATCGCTGGTGGCGAGATCGTAGAGAGACTTCTCTATGTTGATCCAGCTTCAGGCGAGAAGAAGACAAAGCAGGAGGATATCAACTTCTACAAGAAGCAGCGTCGTGTTGCTCTTCATGGATGTGGTGTTATCAATCCTGAAGATATTAACGAAGCTATCGGTATGGGAGCTTTCCAGGGAATCAAGAAGGCTCTTTCAATGACTCAGCAGGAAGTTCTTGATGAAGTACTTGCTTCAGGACTTCGTGGACGTGGAGGCGGCGGATTCCCTACAGGAAGAAAGTGGCAGTTCGCTTACAACGTTGATGCTGATCAGAAGTATGTTGTATGTAACGGTGATGAGGGTGATCCAGGTGCATTCATGGATCGTTCTATCCTTGAGGGTAACCCACTTGGAGTTATCGAGGGTATGATGATCGCCGGATATGCTTTCGGTGCATCAGAAGGTTACTTCTATGTACGTGCTGAGTATCCTATCGCTGTTAATCGTCTTAAGATTGCTATCAAGCAGGCAAGAGAGATGGGTCTTCTCGGTGAGAATATCATGGGAACAGGTTTCAGCTTCGACTGTCACATCAGACTTGGTGCTGGTGCGTTCGTTTGTGGTGAGGAGACAGCTCTCCTTAACTCTATCGAAGGTAAGCGTGGTATGCCTAGACCAAGACCTCCTTTCCCAGCAGTTAAGGGACTTTGGGGCAAGCCAACCTGTGTTAACAACGTTGAGACACTTGCTTGTGTACCTTACATCCTTCGTGAAGGTGCTGCAGAGTTCGCAGCAGTTGGTACTGAGAAGTCAAAGGGTACTAAGGTATTCGCTCTCGGTGGTAAGGTTAATAACGTAGGTCTCGTAGAGGTTCCTATGGGAACAACACTCCGCGAGCTCATTTATGATATCGGTGGTGGTATCCCTAACGGCAAGAAGTTCAAGGCTATTCAGACAGGTGGTCCTTCAGGTGGATGTCTGACAGAAGAGTTCCTTGATGAGCCAATCGATTTCGATAACCTCGTACAGAAGGGCTCTATGATGGGTTCTGGTGGAGCTATCGTAATGGATGAAGATAACTGTATGGTTGACGTTGCTAAGTTCTACATGGAGTTCATCTGTGATGAGTCATGTGGTAAGTGTTCACCATGCCGTATCGGTACTAAGAGAATCCTTGAGGTTCTTACAAAGATCACAGAGGGTAAGGGTACTATGGAAGATCTTGATACTCTTGAAGAGCTTTCAAAGACTATCCAGAAGAACTCACTTTGTGCTCTTGGACAGACAGCTGCTAACCCAGTTAACTCAACACTTAAGCATTTCCGCGATGAGTATATCGCTCATATTGTTGATAAGAAGTGTCCGGCTCACGTATGTAAGAGCCTTATGCAGTACAAGATTAATCCTGACAAGTGCGTTGGCTGCGGTATGTGTGCACGTAACTGTCCTGCTGGATGTATCGAGCAGACAGATTACATCGCTCCTAACCACAAGCTTGCTTCATACAAGATTGATCCTGAGAAGTGCGTAAAGTGCGGTCTCTGCATGAGTAACTGTAAGCTTAACGCTATAACAAAAGAGTAAGGAGGTAACTACTATGGCGATGGTAAATATTAAAATAGAAGGCATCTCCTACCAGGTTGAGGAAGGACTTACAATCCTCGAGGCTGCTAAGAAGTGCGGTTACGAGATCCCTTCACTTTGTGCATTTAATCACGGTGAGTGCAATCAGGGTTCATGTCGTGTTTGTCTCGTTGAGGCAACAGGCGCTAGAGGCCTTGTAGCATCATGTGTATATCCTGTAGCAGAGGGAATGGAGATTAAGATCTCTTCACCTGCAGCTACAGCAGCAAGAAGACAGAGCGTTGAGCTCCTTCTTTCAAATCATAACATGAACTGCCAGCAGTGTGACAAGAATGGTAAGTGTGAGCTTCTTAACGTTGCTTACCTTACAGGAGCTAGAGAGGGCGCTTTCCAGGGTGTTCATTCAGAGACTCATTTCGATGAGATCGCTCCAGGTCTTGTTAGAGATACATCTAAGTGTATCCTTTGCGGTAGATGTATAGAGAGATGTAAGAACGCTCATGGTCTTGGAATCCTTGGATTCGAGAACAGAGGTTTCAATACATTTGTTTCACCTGCAGAGAACAGATCATTTGCTGATTCACCATGTATCCAGTGTGGTCAGTGTGTAAATGTTTGTCCTACAGGCGCTCTTATGGAGCATTCAGAGATCGATAAGATCGACGCTGCATTTGCAGCAGGTAAGGTCGTTATAGCACAGGCTGCTCCTGCAGTCAGAGCTGCTCTTGGTGAAGAGTTCGGTTATCCAATCGGAACACCTGTTACAGGTAAGATGGCAGCTGCTATGAGAAGACTTGGTTTCGCAAGAGTTTACGATGTAAACTTCGGTGCTGACCTCACAATCATGGAGGAAGGTACAGAGCTTCTCGGACGTCTTACAAATGGTGGTACACTTCCGATGATCACATCATGTTCACCGGGATGGATCAACTATGCAGAGTACAACTATGGAGATCTTCTTCCACACCTTTCATCATGTAAGTCTCCTCACCAGATGCAGGGCGCTATCATCAAGTCCTACTGGGCAGAGCAGAATGGTATCAAGCCGGAAGATATTTTCGTAGTTTCAGTTATGCCTTGTACAGCAAAGAAGTTCGAGAAGGACAGAGAGCAGCTTAAGGTTAACGGTCTTAACGACGTTGACGCTGTTATCACAACTCGTGAGCTTGCTCGTATGATCAAGAGATCAGGTATCCTCTTCAACAGACTTCCTGATGAAGATTGGGATCAGGATATCATGGGCGATTACACAGGTGCTGCTGTTATCTTCGGTGTTACCGGTGGTGTTATGGAAGCAGCTCTCAGAACTGTATACTTCAAGCTTACAGGTAAGGAATCTGAGCCAATCGAGTTCAAGGCTGTTCGTGGTCATGACGCAGGTATCAGAGAGGCTTCACTTGATATCAACGGAACAACAGTTAACGTTGCTATCGCTTCAGGTATGAAGTCAGCTAAGGTTCTCCTTGATGAGATCAGAGAAGGTAAGTCAAAGTATCAGTTCATCGAGATCATGGGATGCCCAGGTGGATGTATCAACGGTGGTGGACAGCCTTACGTTCGTGAGTGCTTCCTTCCTAACGAAGATGACGACATCATGGATACATACAAGGAGAAGAGAGCTCAGGCTCTTTACACAGAGGATGAGAGACAGACACTTCGTCAGTCACACAACAATCCTCAGATTATTGAGCTTTATGAGAAGTTCCTTGGTGAGCCTAACAGCCACAAGTCACATGAGCTTCTGCATACAACATATGCAGCAAGAGAAGGATTCAATGAAGTTCAGTAAGGTTTACGCCTGATTCAAAGGAGTTTTCAGTCCCCGGATGGTTTTCCATCCGGGGATTCTTTTTATATACGGACGCCTTGGGAAACTTAGTGTTGTGCTGGAATGGCGAAATTTGTTATAATCATGGATGGGTTTACAATAAACTAAGAGAGGGTATTCGTATGGAAGATAAAAGATATGCCGTGCTGATTGATGCGGATAATATTTCTTCGAAATACATAACCAGCATCCTTGATGAGATGACAAAGTATGGGGTTGTTACATATAAGAGGATATATGGTGACTGGACTACCAGTCAGGCGACGAAGTGGAAGAAAGAGCTGATGGAGAATTCCATTACGCCTATTCAGCAGTTCAGAAATACTGTTGGAAAGAATGCGACTGATTCCACACTTATAATAGATGCAATGGATATTCTGTATACAGATAATGTTGATGGTTTCTGTATCGTGTCCAGTGATGGAGACTTCACAAGACTTGCAAGCCGTCTCAGAGAATCAGGTATGAATGTTATAGGTATGGGTGAGAATAAGACTCCCCGTTCTTTCAGAGCAGCCTGTACAGTTTTTACTGACCTTGAGATTCTTCTTGATCAATCTGAGGATGATGCTCTCGGTAAGCGTGCCAGTGGAGGAAAGAAGAAGGCTAAGGCTAAGAATGTTATAGATCAGAAGGTTATTGAGAATGCTATCATCGAGATAATAACTGAGAATGACAACAAGGGAAGAGCTACAGGCCTTGGTGAGATCGGAAGCAGACTTCAGAAGAAGTATTCTGATTTCGATGTCCGTAATTACGGCTACAGCTCACTCTCAACCTTCATTGATGAGATTGATGGCTTTGATCTTACTAAGACCAACAGTACTGTTCTCGTTACTATCCACGAAGACAGGGATATGAAGGAGAAGGTTATCAGCTTTGCTATCGATCAGGTTAAGAAGGCCGGCGACAAGGGTATCGAGCTTGGTTACTTAGGACAGAAGATTCACTCTGAATTTCCTAAGTTCAATGTTAAGGAGTTTGGTTATTCAACTCTTTCCAAGTTTATCCATGGTATCAGAGGTCTTAAGATCGAGAATGATGGCAGCAGGATGAAGATTGTTGCTAAACAGTAGAAAACAGCATTTTAAATTTTACGAAAATGTAACCATAAATTTGCAATTGTATTACGTATATTAATTAAAAGCAGGAGAATGTATGACTGATGAGCAGTTCAGCCTGTGCATGCAGCGGATGGCCAGTGGAGACCAGGACGCGCTGCGGGAAGTGTATGAGGCGTATTTAAAGTTAATATATGCTCTGTGTCTGTCCAGGCTGAAACATAAAGAATCAGCCGAAGACGTGACATCCGAGTTCTTTATCAGGCTGTACAATTCTGCTGCAACCTATGATGGACGAGGGAATCACAAGGCGTGGATATCAACCATTGCACGAAATATGTGCATTGATTATATCCGGAAAAATAGTCGTGAGATGACTATCCTGGATGCGCCGGACGAGGACGGAAATGTCAGAGAGATAGAAGATCCCGGCGGAACAGAAACCGGATCGGGATTTGAGACAGCGGTTGATGACAGGCTTACTCTTGAGAAGGCCATGAAGGTCCTGAATGAAAAAGAGAAGCAGGTTATCAATATGAAGGTCGCGGGTGGAATGACCTTCAAGGAGATATCGGAGGCTTTGGAAATGCCTCAAGGAACGGTATCGTGGCACTATAATGAAGCGATTAAGAAATTGCGGAGGTTTCTTTCATGAGTAAAATTCATGATGGAAAACTTAATATGGATGAGAACTATCCAATCGATGAGGCTGTAAAGGATACAGAGCCTATGATCGATGAAGAGGTAGAACTGGCACTTCTCGAGGCTATGAATATCGAGACACCGGATCTATGGGATAGGATTCAGGCCGGTATCAACAGCACCAGTCCGGATCAGAAAGCACCGTCATCTGATAACAGCAGTTCCAATGTAGTTCCTTTTGAGAGGAAAGAAGAGAGAACTACTGAAAAGCTTTCTGAGAGTTCTTCCGAAGAAACTTATGATAAGACTTATGGAAGAAGACAGACCAGACGTGTATGGACTAAGTATGTAGTTGCGGCTGCTCTTATCATGATAGTTATGATTCCTGTTGTTCGTGTTCTGAAAGACGCCGGATCAAGAGAAGAGAGTGCTAAGGCTGAGAGCACTGAGGCTTTCTTCTACGAAAATGCAGCGGAACCGGAAGTGTATGAAAGTACGACAACTGCCGAAGTGGAAGCTGAGGAATCGGTGGATGATGATAATACGATGACATATAGTAATTCCCAGGGTAAGAGTAAGCAGGATACACTTGCCGGAGGAGATGCTGTTGAAGGTATTGCATTTGATACAGAGGCGGCAACTATGGCAGCAACTGAGGCGGCGACTGAAGCAGCGACAGAGGCATCAGTAAATGAAGAAGTGGCCGGTGCAGGAAGTGCTACAAGAGAGGCTATATATGGTAATTATACGATAAATGACCTTCAGGGAATGAAGGATAAAAAGATAGAAATTGTTAAATTCATAATCGGTAATGTATATATTTTAGATGGTGAATACTATATCACAGATTATGAGGATTGTCTGAGTGCGGATCATACGGTGATCGACAGTCCGGCAAGGATAACAAACCCTGAAGAATCGGGCCTTAAAGCCCTTATGGAACACCCGGACTTTGACCCTGATAAGAAGGTTCTGATAAGTATAAAATATCCTGATAAAAACAACACAAATGAGGTCGAAATAGTTGATATTTTAGAGGAAGAGTGATATAATAAACACAGTTAATTGATCATAATTTTTCCTCCATAGGCTGGAAGTCGTGCGACATAGACTTCCGGCCTTCTTTTTGCATTTTTATATATTATCTAAAGGGATTTTTAATCATATTTAAGTTAGACAAAACCTATGTATTAAAGTAAAATAGGTATATAACAGCAGGAGTTTCGGCTGCGTAAAAACCAGTAAGAAGGACACGAGTCAAAATCATGAAAATCGGAATATTTGATTCGGGAATAGGCGGCATATCAGTTCTGCACGAGGCGATACATTATCTGCCGGTCGCAGAGTACTTTTTTTATGCTGATACGGACCATGTTCCCTATGGATTGAAAACTAAAGATGAGATTCTGGGGTTTTCAAGAGAGATAGTAAAATTTTTAATAGATAAAGGTGTGGATGCAGTGCTTATAGCCTGCAATACTGCAACGGCGGTTGCGGCAGATAAACTCAGACAGGAGTTTAATATTCCTATTATAGGAATGGAACCGGCAGTCAAGCCGGCAGTAAAGCAGAATACGGGAGACAAGAGGGTGCTTGTAATGGCAACTCCCGTAACCATAAGAGAGAATAAGCTTCATAAGCTTTTAGATACAGTTGATAAGAGTCATGCGGTAGATCTTCTGGAGATGCCGGGACTCGTAAAGTTTGCAGAAGCAGGATGCTTCGACACGGATGAAGTAAGAGATTATCTGGCCGACAGATACAGCGGACTGGATACAAAGAATTATTCGGCACTGGTACTCGGTTGCACGCATTTTAATTACTTCATTCCTTTGTACAGAGAGTTTTTCCCGGAGGATACAGCCATAATACATGGTAATTCCGGAACAGTGCGTCAGCTGGCGAATGTTATGGGGGCAGAGATAACTGATGGTGATGCCGGCGCAGAGCATATATCAGAGGGAAAGGTTACATATTATCTTTCCGGCAGAGAAGCCGATGCTGATACAAAAGCATTTATAGAAAGACTTCATGAAAGACTGGATCATATAAAATCAATGGGGTATTAAACATCAATGGGGAGGTACTAGTTATGCAGGAGACAAGACCATATGTAGCATGGGACGTTATGAACAGTTTTATGATCGATGCATTTAAGGGTTATGGGGTACCTGAAGAGGATGCAAAGATCTGTGCAGATGTACTTCTGGAATCGGACAGAAGAGGCATTGAGAGTCACGGCTGTAATCGGTTTAAACCGATTTACATCGACAGGATAGTGAAGGGAACCCTTCTTCCTGTTACCAATATCGAGATTGTGAAGGAGACTCCTACTACGATCGTGATGGATGCCCATGACGGAATGGGTATGGTAGCCAGCCATCATATGATGGAGTCACTTATATATAAGGCAAAGACCTACGGTATGGCCGGAGGTGCCATAAGGAATTCAACTCATTACGGAATCGCAGGCTACTGGACTTCCATGGCCAGCAAGGAGGGAATGATAGGTCTTACAGGTACAAATGCGAGGCCGTCCATAGCACCGACCTTTGGAGTTGAAAATATGCTGGGTACAAATCCGCTTACATTTTCACTTCCAACGGATGAGGAATTTCCATTCTGTCTGGACTGTGCAACGTCCATAGTTCAGAGAGGAAGAATAGAATACTATGCAAGAGAAGGCCGCCCGACCCCTGCCGGAACAGTGGTTTCAGAAAATGGTGAAGCACTTACTGACAGTGAGCAGATCCTGAAGGATCTTGTGGCCGGTACAGCTGCCCTTGCACCGCTGGGTGGAATAGGAGAAGATCTTGCAGGATATAAGGGCTACGGTTATGCGACTGTAGTTGAGATACTTTCAGCTGCTCTTGCAGGAGGACAGTTCATGAAGGCTCTTTCCGGAGTGGACAGTGAAGGAAAGCCAAGTATGTATCATCTTGGACATTTCTTCTTTGTTATCGATCCGGATGCATTTATCGGCAGGGAAGAGTTTAAGAAGATCGCGGGAGACATATGCAGAGAACTGAGAGCGTCAAAGAAGGCTCCGGGACAGAGCAGAATCTATACAGCAGGCGAGAAGGAATATGAGGTATGGCTTGATCGTAAGGACAAGGGAGTTCCTGTAGGTGAGGGCGTACAGAAGGATATAATAGCAGTCCGTGATGCACTCGGACTGGATTATAAGTTTGACTTTGAATAGTAACATCGGGGGATAAGCTTATGTTAAGAGACTTTTCAGAGGAATACAGAAGCAAGCTCCGCAGCCCTGAAGAAGCAGTGAGGGTGGTTAAGAGCGGAGACTGGGTTGATTATACCAGTACGTTGGGAAAGCCGGTTCTGCTGGACAGAGCCCTTGCTAAACGTCGTGACGAGCTCTTTGATGTTAAGATCAGAGGTAATCTTACGGATGGCCCGATTGAAGTTGCTGAGTGCGATGAAACACAGGAGCATTTTGTATATCACAGCTGGCATTGCTCATCCTATGAGAGAAAGCTCTGTGATAAGGGACTGTGTTATTACATCCCTATGGTCTTTCAGAATAATGCAGCTTATTATGAGTTCTTCATAAAGGTAAATGTTGTCATGGTCAGCGTTTCACCTATGGATAAGCATGGTTATTTTAACTTCTCTGTTAATACCGGAGTTGCAGGACCGATTGTCAGAAGGGCAGATATAGTTATTGTAGAAGTAAATGAGAATCTTCCGAAGATTCACGGCGGCTATGATGAGTGCGTTCATATCTCGGAAGTGGATTATATAGTTGAAGGAGAGCATGAGCCTTTCAGGGATGTTCCTCCTATAGTTCCAAATGAAACGGATAAGAAGATAGCAGAGCATATAATTCCATATATTGTAAATGGTGCGACTCTGCAGTTGGGTATAGGAAGTATTCCAAATGCCATAGGTGATCTGATATCCCAGTCCGATCTGAAGGATCTGGGTATGCATACAGAGCTGTGTACCGATGCATATCTGGCTATGTACCGCTCTGGAAAGCTCACAAACAAGCGCAAGAATATAGACATGGGTAAAGGAGTCTTTGGCTGCGCCATAGGCTCAAATGAGCTCTATGAGTGGCTTGACGACAATCATGGGATTGCTGCTTATCCGCTGGAATACGTAAACAGACCATTTACCATTGCCCAGCTGGACAACATGGTTTCCATCAACAGCTGTGTGGCTGTGGATCTTTATGGCCAGGTTGCATCAGAGGGATCAGGCTCAAGACAGATAAGCGGTACCGGCGGACAGCTGGATTTCCTGACAGGAGCATCGGCGTCCAGAGGCGGCAAAGCATTTATCTGTATGAGTTCTGTTTATAAAGGAAGCAGTGGAAGGATACATTCCCGCATCAAGCCTCAGTTTAACGGAGATATCATTACATCCCCTAGAAGCCAGGTTTACTTTATAGCCACCGAGTACGGAGTAGTAAATCTTGAAGGCAAGTCTACCTGGGAAAGAGCGGAGGATCTGATATCCATAGCCCATCCTGACTTCAGGGATAAACTTATAGCAGAGGCAGAAGAAAGAAAAATCTGGAGGAGGTCCAACAGAAGATAATGGCCGGAACAGCGAAGTCTTGTGATACGTGTGCGTATCTTACATATGACGATGAAACTGAAGAATATGTCTGCGACATCAACATGGATGAAGATGATTTCAGCAGACTGATAAACAGTAAGTTTAAGGATTGTCCTTATTATACAAATGGGGACGAGTATAGTGTAGTAAGACATCAGATATGATGTTTCAGCAGGAGGTAGTATGATAAAAGCTGAGAATCTGACAATGGTGTATGGAAAGGATTTCAAAGCGGTTGATAATCTGTCCTTTGAGATCAATCCGGGAGAGATAGTAGGATTTGCCGGACCTAACGGAGCGGGCAAGACCACAGCTATCAAGATGCTTACCGGAATACTTAAGCCCACAGAGGGTGTAGCAACAGTTAATGGTTTTGATATTGTTAAGGAACCTCTTAAGGCTAAGGAGAGCTTTGCGTATATTGCAGATAATCCGGACATACTGCTCCAGCTTACAGGAATAGAATATATTAATTATATAGCTAATCTTTATAAGGTACCGTTAGACAGCCGTGAGGGAAGGATCAACGAGCTTGCTGAAAGATTCGGCATAAAGGATTCATTGGGACGTCCTATGAGGGAGTATTCTCACGGAATGAGACAGAAGACCATGGTTATAGCAGCGCTTATTCATAATCCACCGGCGTGGATACTTGATGAGCCTATGACCGGTCTTGACCCGACAGCGGCATTTGAACTTAAGTCCATGATGAAGGAGCATGCCGAAAAGGGAAATGCAGTTCTTTTCTCAACTCATGTTCTTGAGGTGGCAGAAAAGCTCTGCGACAGAATCATAATCATCAATCATGGACATTCTTTATATCAGGGGACAGTGGAGGAACTCGCATCGGCAAATCCGGGCAAGGACCTGGAAGCAATCTTTATAGATATGGTTGGTTCCGCAGACAAGTAGCATAGTTCAGAAAGTGAGTTATATGTATGAACAGCTTAGGTGTTAGATCCCTTATTAAGATACTTCAGAAGAATTCAGAGATGAAGCTTCCGGAGAGAACACTTTACAGAGTGCTGGCGCTGATAGCAGTCCTCGGTATCATGATCCCATGTACTGTTATAGTAGGATTCATCAGTTACGTTATGACAGAAGCTCTGATAGAAGTTGATAATCCCGGCGGCGGAATGCTCTTTGAGATTCAGATATTATCAGCCTTCTCGATGATATTCGGAATACTGGTCATCTTCAGTGTGTTATTCTTCTCATCAGACAGAGAACACTTTGTAACCCTTCCGATTCCGGCACATCATCTGATGATGGCAAAGTTTATATATGCGTATATTGCTGAGAGTATCATGGAGTTCATGATACTTGTTGCGGTATTTGTGGGATATCTTCTGGCGGTTGGAAAGAATATCGGTCTGGCCGCTGCATTTCACCCGATATCTTTGATAGGTTCAGCTCTCGGTGTTGTGCTGATCCCGCTTATACCGATGATTTACTGCGCGGTTTTCAGTCTGATCCTGATGGCCGGCCTCAGCGGAGTGAAAAGCACAAAGGTATTCTACAGAACCTCAACCCTTTTCCTGCTGATATTTGCAGCGCTCTTCATCTTTTCTCTCAGGGGAATCGGTGAAGTAAATATGGAGAATTATGTTGAGTCTCTGGGCAGCGGAGATAACCTCTTCCTCAGAAGTCTTAATATAATATTCTTCCCGGTACCATGGCTTGCAGAGGCCATAAGCCGCGGAAACATAGTTATGCTGCTTTTATATCTTGTCGGAAATGCAGCGCTTATCCTTCTGCTTTACTATGTCGGAAAAGCGCTTTATCAGCGAGGACTGTATACAGCGGCATCTCTTGGATCTTCCAAGAAAGCTGAGATAGGAAGAAATGATATCCGTGAACAGTCGCAGTTCAGGGCAAGTCTCTTTAAGGAACTGAGAGTGATTCTCAGAACTAAGGCTTTCTCAGGCAACTGTGCATACATAAATATCCTGTGGCCGGTGGGAACCTGGATGCTGTTTCATTATACAGGACATAAGGGCTTCCTGGTAGACTATATAGCAATGTATCAGGCGGGCAAGGAAAGAGCAGGAATGATAATGGCGATAGTTGTAATATCGATTGCATTTATCGCGACTGCACTTAATTCCCTGGCATCAACAGCCTTTACGAGAGAGGGCCAGCATCTGGCGCTTCTCAAGTTTATACCTGTGCCATATGAAACACAGATGTATGCCAAGGCGGCAGTGAGCTTCATGTTTACATATCCGATGCTGCTGCTTACAAATCTGATCATATGCTATTATGTAGGAGCAGGAATATTAACAATACTTTTGTATGCAATTTTGATGCTTCTTGCACATATAATATCCATTGCAGTGGGAATGATGCTGGACAGTGCATCGCCTTACACTGAATGGGACGATGAATACAGTGCCTTAAGAGGCAATCTGAATGTATTCTTTAATATGGCTATAATGATGATATTGGCAGTGGCTGCTCTCCTTGTGGGACTGCTTCTATACGATGTTATAAAGCTGCCGATACTTATCTATTATATTGTGATATTTGCGATACTTGCGATCAGTGCTGAACGCCTGGTTGTGGTAGCACCTAAAAGAATTGTAAACAATATGGAGAAATTGTAACTGAAAGGACAGCACATAAATGCTTGAGCAGGATAGGAAAGACCTAGAGAGAAGAATAGCAGAACTTCAAAGACGTAAAGCTGCCGAAAGAGCTGAAGCGGACAGGGCAGCAAGAGGTGGAGCTTCAGGTTCGACAAATCGTGTCAGAACGGATTCGGCAAGAACTATAAGACCGGATGCCAAATCCTATGCACAAAGACCGGAAAAGCAGCTGGTTGCACCACCTTCATATATAAGAGAGGACCGGGCACCGTCAGGACAGAAGAAGAAAAGACCGGATGGACAGAAGCGTCCGAGCGGTCAGCGTCCGAGGGACGGACAGAGACCAGCGAGCCAGCGTACAAGAGACGGACAGAGACCAGCAGGCAGCGGTCAGCGCCCAAGAGATGGCCAGAGGCCTGTTAGAAGTCAGCAGCAGGTAAGCGGCCAGCGTCAGAGAGATGGCCAGAGGCCGGAAGGACCGAGACCTGCAACCAGCAGAAAGAAATCTCTGGAGGCTGCCAGAAAACGTAAACGCAGAAAACAGATCTGGATGATGCAGAGAGTAGGAGTGGTGCTGGGATTAGTACTTGCGCTGGTTCTCTTCTTCTGGATGGTAACGCTTATCGGCAAGGCAATAGGAAAAAGTATTGCAGAAAACAAGAAGGCCAAGGAGGCAGCAACAGCAACGACAGAAGCAGTTGTTACTGAAGCGGCTACGGAAGCCACTGTGACAGATGCAGATCCGAGATATCCTGTATTTGAGGAACCGGCAGAGTATTCATCAGATGCAATGAGGGAAAGAGGAGTTCCTGAGGAACTTATAGAGTTCTACGAGAAGTATCCTGAGGTAGCACCATATGCCTGGTTCTTCCCGGAAAAGCATGAGATAGATTATGACATGGATATATCCAAAGAAGTGACGAAGGGAACCATCCCTTACTTCTGTCAGTGGGATGACCGCTGGGGATATAAGGATTATGGAAGCAGTTATATGGGAGTTAACGGCTGTGGACCGACATGTATCACCATGGTATACAGCGGACTTACAGGAAAAACTGATTATACTCCATATGATATGGCCATATATGTAAGAGACAGAGGCTATTATGTACCGGGAAGCGGTACTGTATGGGCAACCATGGAGACTATTCCGCCTGAACTCGGACTCACAGTACTTAATGTACAGTTTGATGCAGAGGGAATAAGAAGCACACTCAGGGACGGACATCCTATTATCTGTAATGTGGGTCCCGGAGATTTCACCAAGGTTGGACATTATATACTTTTAGCAGGAGTTGATGATGAGGGAAAGATCATAGTTCACGATCCGAACAGTCCTGAAAGAACTGCAAAGCATTGGGATGTGGACGTACTGATACCTCAGATAAGAAATCTTTGGGGATACAGCTATCAGGAGTAATCGGCTTCGGTTACTACCTGGTTGCGGCCGTTCTTCTTGGCAATGCCCAGCATATGATCTGTGGCAGCGAGAAGAGAGGTCATATCCTCAAAATTTGAACATGCAGTTACACCACTGCTTATAGAGAGTTTGATATCAGGATGATTTTCGAAGGTGATATCTTCGACGATCCTCCTGATTCTTTCTATTCTGGTTGCGGCAACATCAAGGCTGACGGCACTGATGAGGTATATAAACTCATCTCCGCTGTATCTGGCAACGATCTCACCGCTATATTCATCCATAGTTTTATTGAGTTCATCGGCAATCTTCTTCAGTGCCATATCACCGAAGAGGTTGCCGTATTTGTCATTTATCTGCTTGAAATTATCGATATCAAGGAGTGCAAGATAGTAAAGGTCGGACTTAAAAAGTTCGGTATTATGCATCTTCTCTATGCGTGTAAAGAAATAATGACGATCGTAGAGGTCAGTCAGTTCATCTCTTTTTTCAAGATAAGCCATCTTTTCTACGAGAGCGCGGCCCTTCTCGCGTTCAGTGCGGTAAGCCATAAGAATTACGATAGTACATCCGCATACAAAAATCGTCATAAATGCAAAGGATGAAAGTACATCCACAATTCTTGCTGAAGAAGAAAGCTTAGGACATAGTTCTTCAGCAATATCAATACTATTATCTGTGCCTGGCATAAAGAAATATGAGAGACAGATAATGACACAATCTAATATAAATGAAATGGAAAATGCGATTGTCCTTGATGGCTCACGAAGAATAGGAACTATGAGAAATAGTCCTGCCAGAAGATAAAGAGGAACTCCTGAATCTATTCCGCCGCTGGTAATAAAACCAACGGGGAGAATCAGGCAGTTCAGAAAATATACGAATATGAGTCGGCATGCCTTAATCTTATCTAGAGCCAGAGAAAGGTATAATAAGATTAAAAAGAATACCAGAGAAAAAACACTCGTAACTAACGAGAATACACCGGTGTTCTCCAGCGCAGTAAAGAGAATAGTAAGTACATTTACTATAATACTGATGCCGAGAATCATATAAAAGATACGATCTTCAAGATTAGTAAAACTATCCAGTTTGTCTTTGAATCGCTTTATCATGCTGCCCCCCTATGCATAACTAAGCCGATCTGCTGTCAGTAGTTCAAAATACCTTATTTAACTATAAGCCATGTGATGATGGCCATAATAACTTCACATATGATAAAGAATATACTGATCTTTGGAACCTTCCATCCGCGGTTTTTTCTCAGCTCATCGTGGAGTGGAAAACGGATTTTTCCAAAAAGATTCAGATGTATGGTTCTCATAAGCGCAAGCTTGAGAAGACCTAAACCTCCGTCAACGAGGAATACCAGTGACAGAGGAACAAATACGAACGGATGTCCGGACTTCATGGCAAGCAGTGCTATGAAGAATCCAATGGTTCTTGAACCTGCATCACCCATAAGAAGTTTGCTCGGGAACCAGTTGTAGTAAAGATATGCCAGAAGAACAGCGGCAAGTATGATTCCCATGCTGCCATATCCTTCAAAGAGAAGGAAGAAGGCAATAAGCTCTACGACTGATACGCCGCCGCAGAGACCATCTACTCCGTCAGAGCAGTTGGTTACATTTATGGAACCCCATATAAGAGCGATTCCCAGTAACACATATATTATAGCATTTATTTTGAATTCATTCCCGAAAAATGTAACGTTCGTTCCATTAAAACATACGAAAATTATAGATCCAGTTGCTGCAAGGAAGAGGTCAAGTATTCCTTTGATAAGCTCTCCCCATGGAGCCTTTGCACTGTCATCGAGAAATCCGGTGAACATCATGGCAAAGCAGAGGATAATATATAAAACTCTTTCAACTGTTATCGGCAGAAACAGAAGACTTACAAGAAGAAAAACTGTTACAAAGATAAAACCGGCTCCGGTAATCTTTCCTTTTGACTTGGTGTTGATTGGGATGATGTTGCCATCCGGATCAGTAACAACTTTTCCATGATCCTTTGGTAAGAATCCTGCAGGATGTCTGTATAAGATAAAGGTAATAAGACATGCGGCCAGGGCACCGATCATAGTAATCACGGTGTCTGACATGTGACTGCTGAGTAACGAGTAAAGCATAATATAAAAGTCCTTTCACTATCATTCCTGTCTATTTTAATCCAATACGGTGATTTGGTCAAATGACATAAGTGTTAAATTGTCTGTTGTTTCTTTGCCGCTTGTACTGCATAATCAGTTTTGTTATAATGTCATGGGTTTTGACACACTCCATTAAAGGAGGGATAAAAATGAATGATGAACTTGTGATCGGAGGCGTAAGCTTCACATCACGTTTTATATTGGGCTCAGGAAAGACATCAAGATATACACCGGAGCTTATACATTCAGCAGTTGAAGATGCCAACACGGAACTGATATCCGTTGCCATCGATACACTGGATGATATAGATAATGGAATCAAGTACATACCTGAAAATGTAAGGATACTTCCGAATACATTGGGAGCAAGAAATGCTCAGGAGGCCGTAAGAATGGCGCATCTCGCGCAGTCAAGAGGTCTGGGCAACTTCATCAAGATTGAGATCATGGATGATACAACCTACCTGCTTCCGAACAATCCGGAGACTGTAAATGCGACAGAACGTCTTGCAGCAGAGGGATTTATCGTTCTGCCATACATTTATCCTGATCTAAAAGCAGGAAGACAGCTGGAGAGTGCAGGTGCTGCGGCTATCATGCCTCTGGCGTCCCCGAGTGGTTCTAACAAGGGACTTGCAACAAGGGACTTCATACAGCAGCTGATAGAGGAAATCAATCTTCCTATCATAGTGGATGCAGGAATTGCCCGTCCGTCTCAGGCGTGCGAGGCAATGGAAATGGGATGCGCTGCGGTAATGGCAAATACAGCCCTTGCGCATGCAGGCAATCTTCCGATGATGGCAAGAGCATTTAAGCATGCTATCCAGGCAGGAAGAGAAGCATATCTTTCACGAATCAGTTAATATCAAAGGAATTTATCGAATCAAAGGAGTTTGTCTTAAGAAAATATAAGACAAGAAGAGGAGAATAACAGTGGCTAAGAGAATTGGCAGAAACGATCCGTGCTGGTGCGGAAGCGGTAAGAAGTATAAGGTTTGTCATGAAGAGTTTGACAGACGAATCGAGACAATAAGGAATCAGGGACATCCGGTTCCGACAAGAAAGATGATCAAGACTCCTGAGCAGATCGAGAAGATCAGAGAGAGTGCAAAGGTCAATATCGAGTGTCTTGATGTTGTTGCAGATAAGATCTGTGCAGGAATGAGCACACAGGATATCGACAGAATAGTATATGATGTATGTGCAGAGCATAAGGCTATTCCGGCTCCGCTTAACTATCAGGGCTTCCCGAAGAGCGTATGTACATCCATAAATGATGCAGTATGTCATGGAATTCCATCTTCCAAGGATATCCTTCGTGACGGAGACATCATTAATGTAGACTGCTCAACTATACTCGATGGTTATTTCTCGGATTCATCAAGAATGTTTATGATCGGAAATGTATCTGACGAAGCAAAGAAACTGGTTGAGGTAGTTAAGGAATCTGTATACTTAGGACTTGAAGAGGTTAAGCCTTGGGGCTTCCTGGGAGATATGGGACAGGCTGTTCATGACCATTGTACAAAGAACGGTTATTCAGTAGTACGTGAGATCGGTGGACATGGTGTCGGACTTGAGTTCCATGAAGATCCATGGGTAAGCTACTGTACTAAGAGAGGAACAGATATTCTAATGGTTCCTGGAATGATATTTACAATCGAGCCGATGGTCAACATTGGTGGACCTGAGGTATTCGTAGATGAAGAGAATGACTGGACTGTTTATACAGAAGACGGTTCACTGTCAGCTCAGTGGGAGCTGCAGGTACTTGTAACCGAAGATGGACATGAGATTATATCTTATTAAGAGAATAATATAGTTTATGATATATATATACGAATACCCCGTGAGTGACCATTTGCTTGTGTCATCTCACGGGGTATTCGTATGTACTAATTTATAACGTGATTATTCTCGTCAGTTTTTACGTATACGTCTTCTGAGGAGTAGAGTATGGATGTTGGGGATGAGCGGTCAACCTTACGGTTAAGTGTCATCTCGTAGTTCATATCATTTACGATATCCATATCTATCTCACCTTTGATAACCATGTCTCGCATGATCTCCATGGCCTTGGCATGTGTGAAACCATCCTTGTATGGACGAGCCTCTGTAAGTGCCTGGTAGATATCGCAGCAGGTCATAAGACGTTCTTCTGAACTAAGCTGTGAAGCGTCGAGTCCGAATGGATATCCGCTGCCGTTAAGCTTCTCATGGTGATGTGAAGCCCAGAGCACGATATCATCGAAGCCCTTCAACTTACTCAGGATCTCATGTGTATAGAAAGCGTGGTTACGCATCTGTTCGTATTCAGCATCAGTCAGTCTTGAAGGCTTCTGAAGAATCTCGTTCTTTATCATCAGCTTTCCGACATCGTGAAGCGCTCCTGCAAGATAAAAACGTACACCCTTCTCAGTAGGATACTTGTAGTAATCTGCCATATGGATGGCCTTCTGAGCAACACCGAGTGAGTGAACGCAGGAGTAGAATGATTTATAATCGATTATCTTTGCAAACAGAGTTGCAAGATTAAGGATCTCAGTTATTGAATATTCATCACTAAAGGACTTGGTAGCCTTTCTGATGGTAGTATCAATACTTCCAAAGGAAAGAGCATTAAGATGTTTATGCTTAAAGCTCTTTACGAAAGCGGTAGATACTTCCTTTGAGAAGAGAGTATCTGTATTGGCTTTAACATAAGCTATTATGTTAAGATAATTAGCCTTGGAAATGTCGTTAAGATCAAAGTTATGATCTACGCAGTCGGCAAGATGTATAATCTGTGCCTTAATCGGAGTATTGTTTGCGGATCTTCCAAAAGGACCTGTTCCATCTGCATTCTCATGATGGAGCATAATAACATCACGACAGTTCGTCCTGAAAGGGATGAGCTTCGCGTTGTTCTCACCGATTATACAGCGCCTTATATTAAAATCTGTTTCAGAATAACCTTTTCCGCCGTTATATTTGCGATACTGATGCTCTTCCTGATTAACCTCAGTAAGAGCGTTATCATGAAGAATTGAGAAGGCTGCAATGTCAATAAGATCCTTAGCGGAAAGACCTGCACCCTTAGCTGTAATGATTGATAGTACAGCAAGTCTCTTACTGTGTCCTATTGAAATATGCCCTAATAATTCCGCTTCTACGGCATCAAGACCATTGGAAACAGCATATAAAATTTCGTTAACATTTATCTTCAAAGCAGTTCTCCCAAACCCCTAAAAACTCAATATATATTTTATCGTAAAATGGGTTTTTTGTAAATATACGGGGACGTAAATATTACACTTGCAAATTTGTTAGAATGTGATATCATCATATTAGCACTCATGCACTTGAAGTGCTAACAAATTTAATGAGGAGGGCATGGTATGCTAACGATTCCATTATATGACACAGTACTGCTCCCTGATGTTACATTTTACTTTAAGAAAGAAGTTATCGAAGGATGGGAGATAGAAGAGCTTTACGATGGAGAGAAGCTCATCTTCGCATTTCTGCGTGATGATATAGATAGGGATGAAATTACTACAGATCACATTTTCCCGATCGGAGTGGCTGCTAAGATAGAATCCATAGATTCAGACGGCAACGTAAAGGTCCGTACCTATGACAGAGTAAATATCCTTAGATTTGAAAGAACAGATGATGGACTCTTTGATTCAGAATCAGAAGTCCGTCCTGAGATAAATGATATGGATGCCGATGAGAGAAAGGAATGCTTCGACAGATTAAAGCAGTCCTTCCTTAAGTTTGTATCTGCTTATCAGTGGGGCCTCTGGGCAAGAGGTGCTATCCTTCAGTGGAAGAATCTGAATGAGATGATCTCAGCTACAGCAGGTTATTACAATGTTACCTGGGAAGAGAAGTATCAGTTCCTTGAGACTGACTCTGTTAAGGAAAGATATGCACTTATCGAGAAGGCAGTGTATGAGTTCTTTGAGATAGTGGATGTTGCTAACGGAGCGGAGCAGAGACAGAAAGAACAGAACGAGAGTATATATAGAGAGGATGCTATCAAGAAGCAGATTGAGATCCTTCAGCAGGAACTTGATGAGATGCATCCTGAGAGTATATCTGATGTAAGAAAGTTTGAGAAGAAGATAGAGGAGTCAGGCATGAACGACGAAGCTCGTGCCGAGGCTGATAAGGTTCTGAACCGTATGAAGCAGGAAGGCCAGAACAGCCATGAGTACGGTATGCTTTATGATTATCTTGACTTCGTAACATCCCTCAGCTGGAAGACCGAGGAGCAGGCTCCTATCGATCTTGAGAAAGCTGAAGAGATTCTGGACAGAGATCATTATGGTCTGAAGAAGGTTAAGGAAAGAATAGTTCAGCAGCTGGCTGTTATGGCACTCAATCCTAAGGAGGCCGGTTCCATACTTCTTTTCGTTGGTGCACCTGGTACAGGTAAGACCAGTATCGGACAGAGTATAGCTGAGGCTCTTGGACGCAAGTATGTAAGAGTCAGTCTCGGTGGTGTCAGAGATGAGGCTGAGATAAGAGGACATAGAAGAACTTATATCGGTGCCATGCCGGGTAGAATCATGGAGGGCATCAAGAGGAGCGGTGCTGCTAATCCGGTTGTCGTTCTTGATGAGGTTGATAAGCTGGCTAAGGATTTTGCAGGAGATCCTGCATCAGCACTTCTTGAAGTACTGGATCCTGAGCAGAACGGAACCTTCACAGATCACTACATGAATGTTCCTTATGACCTGTCAAAGGTATTCTTTGTCTGCACAGCTAATACAATAGATACAATACCTGAGCCGCTGCTTAACCGTATGGAGGTTATAGACTTCCAGGGCTACACAGCAACAGAGAAGCTTTCTATAGCTAAGAAGCATCTTATTCCTAAGGCACTTAAGTCCATGGGCATAAAGAGAAAACAGCTTTCAATTACAGACACAGCTATTAAGAAGATAATATCCAACTATACTATGGAGGCCGGTGTAAGAGGACTTAAGAAGCGCATAGACAGCGTCTGCAGATATGCGGCTGTTAAGCTTGTTAAGGGTGATTCGGATAGGATTTCCGTAACTCCTGCTATGCTGAAGGAGTTCTTGGGAAGCAAGGGCATCCAGCATGATATGATAGAGAAGGGAGCTCCGGCAGGAATAGTTACAGGACTAGCCTGGACAGCTGCCGGCGGAGAGATTCTCTTTATAGAGACAAAACTTGTTAAGGGAAGCGGAAAGGTTATAATCACCGGACAGCTTGGTGATGTCATGAAGGAATCCGTAGAGATTGCCATAAGCCTTGTTAAGGAAATGTTCCCTGATAAGACAGAGGTTCTTGATAATGAGCATGACCTTCATATTCATGTTCCGGAAGGTGCAACTCCGAAGGACGGTCCATCCGCAGGAATAACTCTTGTAACAGCGCTGACATCACTCTTCACAGATAAGAAGGTCAACCCGGCAATCGGTATGACAGGAGAGGTTTCCCTCAGAGGAAATGTAATGCCTATCGGCGGACTTCCAGAAAAACTCATGGCAGCTCAGAGGTCAGGAGTTAAGAAGGTTTTCATTCCTGAGAAGAATAAAGAAGACCTGGAAGAAGTACCTGAAGAGGTAAAGGACAGCCTCGAGATAATCCCTGTAAAGAAGATTACAGAGGTATTAGAGGGCTGTAAACTTGTGTAACTTAGGGCAATGGAGCCATTCTAAGTCATCACAATAGATGATTTACAATTTAAATTAATTGTGCGATAATATGTAGCGTGCCAAAGACGGCTGTCTTTAGGCACGCTTTTGAATGCACTTTTCGATGGGACAGTCAGTACGCAGCATAAATAAAGAAACGTGCAGTCAGGATGCCATAGAGAGGGGGGCTTTCGAGATGGCAGAAGGAAAGAAAAAATTAGTTTTCTCATATAACGCGCCAGTGACGCTCACTTTCGCCCTGGCAGCGCTGATAGTGCTTATCATAGGAAAGATAACTGCAGGAGCAAGTACACAGCTCCTTTTTGAAGTATATCGTTCTAAGATAAGCTTTTTTGCTGTTATAAGATTATTCGGCCATGTACTGGGACATTCAGACTTTTCACATTATGCCAATAATATGATGCTTTTCCTCTTACTTGGACCGGTACTTGAAAACAGATACGGCAGCGGTACATTTCTTGAAGCAATCGGTATAACCGCTCTTGTTGCAGGACTTGTTAATATAATATTCTTCCCGGACGTTGCACTGTTGGGAGCAAGCGGCGTAGTATTCATGATGATCGTGCTTGTTTCTGCAGTAGATCTTAAAAGGGGAGAGATTCCTATAACCATGATTCTGATCATTGCCATTTATCTTGGTTCGGAAATATGGAATATGGTTACAGTGAAAGACAACATTTCCCAGCTGACACATATCATCGGCGGCCTTTGCGGAGCTGTGATCGGTGGTCTGCTTTCGGGAGGTGCCAGAAATAAAGGTTGAAAGGAGACGGAGTAATTGAATAAGAAAAAAAGGACGACGACTCTCATTATCGCCGGTTTAGTATGTGTGCTTCTTGTCGTAGGAATCATACTGACCAATACCGGAGAGCCTAAGCCTGAGACGGTTAAGGAGGTAATGAAGGATGCGGTTGTCCATGATTCGAATAAGATTAATTTCTTTGGAATAGAAGTTAATCCATCAGTGATATCAGCATACACTGTAACATGCATAATTCTTGTGTTCGCGCTGATACTTAGACTGTTTGTTATTCCGAAGTTTAAGAAGATTCCGGGAAAGCTGCAGTCACTGCTTGAAATGTGGGTTGGATTCTTTGACAACCTTGCCAAGACAAGCAGCCCGCATCTGAATAAATTCCTTGGAGCATATGTATTTACAGCGGGTACATATATATGTCTCGGAACTCTGTTCGAGCTTTTCGGAATTCAGGCGATTACAACAAAAGGACATTCGATAGCACTTCCGGCACCGCATGCAGATATAAATGCAGCGATACAGATGGGCTGTCTGTCATTCCTGGTTATACTTTCAGGAGGAATAAAGGCTAACAAGCTTAAGGGTGTGGGACTTACATTAAAGGAGTTCTCACTTCCAATATCAATGAGCTTCCGTCTTTTCGGAGCCCTGCTTTCAGGAGCCCTTGTTACAGAGCTTGTATACTATTATGTAACACTCAGCTTTGTACTTCCGGTTGTTGTAGGTGTTCTCTTTACACTGCTTCATGCACTTATTCAGACATACGTTCTTACTATGCTGACTTCAGTGTTCTATGGAGAGGTTTCAGAGGTAAGTGAGAAGAAACCAAAACAACCAAAAAAGAAAAAGAATGATAAGGCTGCAGTAGCAGCATAATGTTAAATATATGGAGGATTTAAACAAATGAAACTTTTTAAGAAAATTCCGGCATTACTGATCATGATACTTCTTGCAGCAGCTCTTTCAGGATTCATAAAGGCTCCTGCAAAGGCAGATACAAAGAAGACAGTAACAGTACAGGCAGCAGAAGAAGCAACTGCAGAGGCAACTGTAAGCTCTGAGGCAGAAGCTACAAAGGCCAAGGCAATCGGTGCAGCAATCGTTGTTGGTATCGCAGCCAGCGCAGGTGCTATCGGTATGGGTATGTCAATCTCAAAGTCATCAGAAGCTATCGCAAGACAGCCTGAAGCAGAGGGTAAGATCAGAACTACACTTATGCTCGGACTTGTATTCATAGAGACAGCTATCATTTACGCACTTATCGTAGCCATATTGATTATATTTGTTATGTAACGAAAATGGAGCAGCGAAGCTGCGACCGACGGCAAAGCCGGAGGAATCAGCGATTAACGCTGCGAAAGACACTATGAATAATATTATTAATTAAAGGAGCAAATAT
>ONEC01000095.1 GCA_900316715.1 uncultured Eubacteriales bacterium | reverse complement strand
GCAGGACGTAAGGCTTATCTCTCAGGACTCGGACGAGTACTCACAAGAGGAGCTTCTGCTTCAGACCCACTTACAGGATTTCTCAGAGATTAAGGAGCAGATAAAATGGAAAATCAATTTTTTATAGATTCAGACGAACTCTCTGAAGAAGCACTTAAAAGAAAACATCGTCTTGAGACAGATCCGACCTGCAGAACTGACCATATGCAGTACATGCCTGGCATGGATATAATAGAATCCGATATATGTAAAAGTGTTTTGGATGAAATGAACAGCTACGACTACAGCAAATATACTGCGAAGGACGTTATGGCCGCACTCAACCACGATCACTGCACTATAGAGGATTTCAAAGCTCTTCTCTCTCCCGCAGCAGAACCTCTGCTTGAAAAAATGGCTGAACGTGCCCGTCTTGAAACCAGTAAGCATTTTGGAAATACAGTATATCTCTTCACACCTTTATATATAGCTAATTACTGTGAGAACTACTGCGTATACTGCGGCTTCAACTGCTATAACAAGATCAGACGTATGAAGCTTTCCTACGAGCAGATTGAGCATGAGATGAAGGTAATTGCGGACAGCGGAATGGAAGAAATACTTCTTCTTACAGGTGAGAGCCGTGCCGCAAGTGATGTAGAATATATCGGCGAAGCCTGCAAACTGGCAAGAAAATACTTCCGTCTTGTAGGACTTGAGGTATATCCTGTAAATGTAGATGAGTATAAATATCTTCATGAATGCGGTGCCGACTATGTAACTGTATTTCAGGAAACCTATGATTCAGACAAGTATGAAACCCTGCACCTTATGGGACATAAGCGTGTATGGCCTTATAGATTTGATGCTCAGGAACGTGCTCTTATGGGCGGAATGCGAGGCGTTGCTTTCTCTGCTCTTCTTGGTCTGTCTGACTTTAGACGTGATGCACTGGCAACAGCCCTTCATGCTTACTTCCTTCAGAGAAAATATCCGCATGCTGAAATCTCTCTGTCCTGTCCGAGACTCAGACCTATCATCAATAATGATAAGATCAATCCTCTTGATGTACATGAGAAACAGCTCTGTCAGGTAATCTGTGCCTACCGCATATTCCTGCCATTTGCAGGTATAACTGTATCTTCAAGGGAGACAGCCGAGTTTAGAAATGGTATAGTAAAGATTGCCGCAACTAAAGTTTCTGCAGGAGTATCTACGGGAATCGGTGATCACGAATCAAAGTATACCGGTAAAGAGGATGATGCAGAGCAGGGCGACGAGCAGTTTGAGATCAGCGACAGCCGCAGTCTCGATAAAATGTACAGCGATATAACAGAGGAAGGGCTCCAGCCTGTCCTGAATGATTATCTATACGTATAAAACAATCTGAGCAGCTATATAAAAGGAGCAACATAATGAAGCAGCATCAGGAGAACAACATCATATGTGTAACCAACAGATCCCTATGTGAAGATATATCTGTGTTTTTTGAAAAGATACAGAATATCGCGAATGCAGAACCATACTCTATAATACTTCGCGAAAAGGATCTTTCTGAAGACGAATATCTGAGTCTTGCACTCCGAGTAAGTACACTCTGCTGTTCCACCGGAACCATGCTCTTCGTTCACAACTACCCGATGGCCGCTCTGAAATGTTCAGCTGACGGACTTCATATGCCCCTGCACCGTCTGAAGGAATATATGGAAGCCTGTCCCGAAGAAGCAGACATGGTCCTTTCCAAGATGAAATATCTCGGAGCTTCCTGTCACAGTGTTGAAGATGCCCTGCTTGCCGAGAGCCTCGGCTGCAATTATATAGTTGCCGGCCACATCTTCGATACTGACTGTAAGAAGGGACTTCCCGGCCGTGGCATCGACTTCCTTAAGGACGTAGTTAATGCAGTATCTATCCCGGTCTTTGCCATTGGCGGAATCAATAAAGAGAACTATCACAAAATAAAAGAAGCAGGCGCTTCAGGCGCCTGCCTCATGAGTTCTTTAATGATATCTAATAATCCTAAAGAATTGTTACATTCCTTGTTTCCTTCTGCACCGTCCTCTTATACTTAACATCCGGAATACCCAGCAGCATAGCATATCCGATGGTATAGTTTTCCGGAATCTGCAGAAGCCGGGCCACCTCCGGAACCTGATTGATAATCTTCACTGCAAGATCATTCCACAATGTTCCAAGTCCCAGACTCTGGGCATAGAGTTCGAGATACGACAGTGCTATAACCGGATCCTTGGTCTCACAACCCGGAACCACCTTCTCCTCGTTGACACATACCACAACCATAGAAGAAGCTCCACGATATATGATATCCTCACCACTGTTAAAGATATCTCTCAGGAACTTATATATCGGCGTGAAATTACTGGACTCAAGAATCTTGTCATAGGATACTTTCCTTATCTCATCCATCTTGGTTCTTGTTCCCACAATGGAAAATCGAAGGCAGTCCTCGTTGCCTCCTGTAGGTGGATATGCCAGCATTTCCTTGATCTTATATATCTTCTCCGCAGGGATATCTGCATCCTTATAATCTCTGACACTTCGTCTCGACTTGATAAGTCTGAGCAGTTCTTCACTATCTCCATATCCCACCGGTTCAGAATTCTCAGGCTTAAGCCCACCAAAAGACAATGCCCCTGTTGGACATATACTCATACAATGCTGACATGCCAGGCATCTATCTACTCCATTCTCTGTATATTCCGGCATCTTCAGTGCACTCATCTGCAGTGCATAGCTCATACAATCTTTTACACATAAACCACAGTGAACACATTTTTTCTCATCAACAGCAATCTTTTTTTCCATGGACAGCCCCCTGATTATCAAAACCAACTTCACTATAACTTACATATCTTTTGTATTACATATTCTAACTCTTTCAGTGTCTCTCCATATATATTTTCATCTATTATGCCTTCATCTGTACGCAGTGTTAGTGCTGCCTCCACACGAAGTGTTATGCTGTTTCCATCTACTTCATTTATACCGTTCAGGCTATTCTCAATCCTGCCGGCAAGCTCCTCTAATTCCTCCTTGCTGTCAATATATGTAAGAATAGCAAATACGGATTCTTTGACTCTCGCTACAGCACTGGTCTGTCCGGCAATTTCTACTATCTTGCCACCCATAACTTTGAGAACCCTGTTGGCGAAGTCTTCTCCATATGTATCCACTATTCTGTCATGTTTTTTATTTCTTACTATTATCAGACCATAATTACTGCCTTTGTTGTTATATTGAATAGCATAATCGATCAAGGAATCGATAAATGAGTTGGCGTTCATTAATCCTGTAAAAGGATCAATATGGACACGGCCCGTCTTATCTCCATCATTATCCAACCTCTTATCAATGTCCTCAAAGTATCCAACAAGACCGGCAATCTTACCATTTTCATAATATGGCATCTTACAACAGATAATATTGTGAACAACGCCTCGGACTATGCACTGTCCTGGTATATCTTCAACCTTTATTCCCTTATTTATCACATCCAGCTCATCCTGCATATATGGTTCATTGTCCACATGCCAGTGCATCTCTTCATCTGTCTTTCCCGCCAGTTCCTTCATTGACTTGATACCATAGAAATCGAGAAATGCACGGCTGGCTCCGATGAATCTCCTGTTTTTATCCTTCCAGAATATCTTGATATTCGAATTCCAGATAATATTATCCCAGAGATTTGCATATACAGGATCGTTGCACATTGCATTTTCCTTAAAGCTCGATATCTTGAACTCATAATTCTTAACGCAGCTGAGATATTCCTGTCCACCGGTTCCCGGAATCATCATTATGTAGTTTTCTTTCCATGCATAATTACCTGTAGAATCTTTAACTCTATAGATTGTACAGACATATCCTTTTTCACTTTTCTCAACTCTTTCCTTAAGAGTGGACGTATCCAGGAATACCCTGCACCACTCCGCATCAAGAGGGAATACTGCTTCTCTGATAAAGTAATCAATAAATATATCCAGCTTTTCAGATCCAATCTTTGATTTATCAACATACTTATATCCACCGCCGATAAGAGAGATCACCTTGTTGTTCTTAAGGTCAAATACATGAACCCCATCGAACAGGTGATTGATTTCTTTCAGCTTGGCATTCATCTTCTCTGTTTCATCTGCATATTCATCCAACGATATATTTACTAAAGAACACTTCAGAATATGTCTGCCATAGCTCTTCGAAATCTCCTTGGCAGTAAGCTTAAGAATATTTCCATTTTCTGTATAATAAAATGTCTCCTCTTCTCCGGACTTTTCAACCGCATCTGCATATTCACGATACTTAGTAAGCAACGGTGAACTTGTCTTATATATCGTTCTGTCAACCTCTTCAAGATCAGTTTTTACTTCACCAAATATCTGTTCCATATAAGGCTTATTCATAAACAGCGTTTTGAAGTTCTTGCCATCATCCTCAATGATTTCAAGCGGAACATCCGTTGATCTTACATTGAAGGACGCAACCTCATAGAAATGTCTCCATCTACGCATCTCAATGGATACATTCTTCTCTTCAAGGTGGCGGAACATATCTTCTATCGGCTCCGGCTTACCATAATAGTAGCCCTGGATTCTTTCACATCCAATATCCTTCAGGAAATCAAGATGCTCCTGAGTCTCAACGCCTTCAGCAAGGGTCTTAATTCCGATATCCTTTGCCATCTGAACGGTGGCACGTACTATGTTCTTTGACTTCTCTGTAAATGGATATAGGAATCTCATATCCAGCTTCAACATATCAAACTTATAATCTTTAAGAAGCGTAAGAGATGAATATCCGCTTCCGAAATCATCCATCCAGATCTCATATCCGGCTTTTCTGAAGTTATAGATCACATCACGCATGAGTTCCTCGTCCTTCGCGATCATACTCTCTGTGATCTCGATATGGATATAGTCTCTAGGAACATCATACTTCTCTACTGCCGCTTCAACTACCTCCAGCATGTCGCACATGATGAAGTCCAGACGTGAGAAGTTAACCGATATAGGAACTACCGGCAGATTAGCCTTAACTCTGTCATGGATGCACTGACATACCTTCTCTACAACATAGCTGTCCAGCTTATGGATACACTGCTCCTTCTCGAGGACAGTTATGAATCTGTCCGGCATAAGGAATCCGATATTCGGATCCTCCCATCTTACAAGAGACTCCATACCACAGAGTTGTCCGGTAAGTGAACGGATAACCGGCTGATAGTATATCTTGATCCAGTCCTTCTCTATAGCTTCATCTATCTTTCTTATAACATACTCGGTCGCATTTACTTCCTGAGCAAGTTTTTCAGAATATATCATTACATCCTTCTTCGGATCATGCTTTATATAATCACAGGCAACCTTTGCAAGGGACATTGCCGTCTCGATATTAAGATTTCTTGCAAGTTTAAACTTATATATACCAAACTTACAATTTACATTAAATCGGCTGCCATAGGTATCACGGAAGATTACATTTGCCTTATCTGTCTTAGCCTTAATGCCATCAAACTTCGCAAATACAGCAAAATGATCATCTGATATTCTGCTGACATAAGCCCCTTCAAAAGTTCTGCTGAGAATATCCGCCAGAACCTTAAGGCATCTGTCTCCTTCATTAACGCCTCTGTTAATATTCAACAGTTTGAAATGCACTATGTTGATATAAACTATGGCATATGTATCCTTATCCGATTCAAAATCCTTTTTATTTATTCCAACAACATACTTGTTGAACAGAGTTCTTCCATTAAGGCCGGTAACCCGGTCTGTTTCTGATATAATTGCGTTAAGATGTCTCAGATATGTATTGCAATAAAAAACCCGGCCCTCCTGCTCATCATTAACTAAAGTCCAATGATTCACAACATGCCGGACATTTCCCTTTTTGGTTCTTATATTAAAAAAATTGTACCCAAAGTTGTTTCTGCTCTCGCTGAGACGTATATCAATCTCATTCTGGACAAGCGAAAACAGTGTCTCATTAACGACACCCTTAAAACTCCCGCCAGTGTACTCTAAAAAATCATCATAATCATCACATTCGAAAAGACGAACCATATCTGCGTTCGCATACAAAAGCTCGCAATTATCGGAAGCGCGATAAATAAAAGCGCCCCCACGCACTTTTTCCGAAAATGAATTCACCAGACGATCACGCGAATTACCCATAAGCAATACCCCTAAACACGTTTCGCTCTGCCTAGCTGATAAAATCAGCAGTTATGTCACCCCATACATCTTCAGTATAACACATGTTAACCAATATTTCATACTATCTTTTAGTGTTATATGCTTTATTTTTCGAACAGAATGCCGCATTTCTCGCATTTTCCTGAAGCAGTTCTTCTTCCTCCTTTGTGAGGCCGACAGCCTCCCTCATCAAAGCATATTCATCTGCCAGTGTTATACCCTCTATGCCGGGATCATCCGTATTAAGGGTAACCTTAACTCCGGCTTCCATAAATCTCCTTATCGGATAATTCGATATATCCGTAAATGCCCTTGTCATCCTGTTGCTTGTAGGACAGAGTTCCAGTGTTATTCCCTTATCCCTAAGGAGTTCCACTACTTCCATATCTTCAAATGCACGTACACCATGTCCTATTCTTACCGCACCAAACTCTATGGCCGCCCTTATGCTGTCCGGTCCATCCGCTTCACCTGCATGAATAGTGAAGGGAATCTTATACTCCGATGCCCGTTCAAAGAGCTCTCTATACTTTTTGGTCGGGAAGAGTGCTTCCGCTCCTGCAAGATCTATAGCCACAACTCCGCCGTCAGCTGTAAGAAACTTTCTTGCCAGCTCCAGAGTCTCAAAGTTTGCCGCTTCATTTCCCTCTCCTCGCATACAGCAGAGTATCAGATTCGCATGAAGTCCTGTCTTCTTAAGTCCATCAAGTGCTGCAAGCACAGCATCCTCCTGCGTCATTCCCTTCTCTGTATGAAGCTGCGGTGCATATCTGAATTCAGCATATTCCAGTCCTTCAGCTAAAAGCTTATCTCCTAAGAGACGTACTGCTTCGCTGAGTCCTTCCCTTGTCTGAAGCAGTGAGAGAGGAAGTGCAAAGCACATCAGGAAATCATTCAGGCTTTCACAGTCATCCGGAACCATCAGCTGTTTTCGCAGTTCTTCATCGCTGTCCGGGAGTTTTATCCCCTGAACATCCGCAAGTCTTCTTGCTATTTCCGGTGTTATGGCTCCATCAAGATGGAGATGCAGATCCATATAACTCATACTTATCCTTCCTCCTTTTCTGATACTTTGTTTTAATTCTATCATCTGTCGAAAGAATAGTAAATTCATGGTATTCCTTTGTTTTCAAATATACTATTTTATGTTATAGTTTTATGTGTTGATGTGAATCTATAAGGGTTTTGGGGATACAGCTATGAAGATAAGGAATATTGCCGTAATAGTATCCGGCATTGATGAAGAATATCCTTACCGCATAATTCAGGGAATTAATGACTTCGCAAGAAGCCATGATTTTAATGTGTCCTATTTTACAGCCTTCGGCGGAATAGCCGACAACAAGGAGTTTGATATTGGCGAATACAGTATCTTCAAGCTCCCTAATCTTTCTAAATTCGATGGCATTCTGCTCCTGTCCAATACATTTTCCGAACCTGACATACGTAAGATGATAATAGACCGAGTTAAAGCTGCAAAAGTACCTGTTGTGGTATTTGAGGGCAGCGAACACGAAGAGTTCTACGATGTAAGTACGAATAACTACTCGGCTATGAAGGAACTGGTACTGCATCTTATCAATGATCATGGTGCAAAAACCTTTAATTACATTTCAGGTTCACCTAACAATCCTGAAGCCAGAAAAAGATACAGGGCTTTTAGAGATGCTCTCGCTGAAAATGATATTCCTTTCGATGAAAGAAGACTCTTTTGGGGTCTTTTCCGAAGCTATGACGGAATCAGAGCTATCGAGGACTTTAAACAGTCAGGACTTCCTCTTCCGGACGTCTTTGTCTGCGCTAACGACAGCATGGCACTGACTGCCATGAGCAAGCTTCAGCATATGGGCTACAGGATTCCTGAAGATGTTATGGTTACAGGTTTTGACTGTACATTCAATGCCATAAATTCACGTCCCGCTCTTACTACAGTAAAGCGTCCGCTCTACTATTCCGGTCATAAGGCCTGCGAGATTCTCTTCTACCTTATGAATAAGGATGATCAGCCACACAGTACATTGCTTAATGCAGAGCCTGTTTATGCAGAAAGCTGCGGATGTGTAAGCACTGTTTCTGAAGATGCAGAGGAATTACAGAAGAATATATATGTACGTTACGAGCAGATGTATACCAACGTTCATATGCTCAATCGTCTTATTGCAGGATTGGCCTGCGCTCAGAATATAGATGAATGTCTGGACGTTTTAGAGCAGACACTTAAGGCTATTGAATGCAACGATTTCAATCTGTGCCTTATGGATAACTGGGAAGATGCCTACAACGTTACATCTCTTGAGGAGGAGAATGATGGTTATCATTCTACGTTGACTGCCCCACTTGTATGGAAGGATGGCAAGAGAAGCTCTGTAAAACATTTCCCAAGCAAACGTATGAGACCGGAACCTCTTACTACAGGTGGAAATATAAGTTACTATATTCCGCTGCATTTCAACCAGAGGTGTCTGGGATATTATATAATTACCAATAATGATTTTCCGATCAACAGTATGCTCTGTCATTCCAT
>ONEC01000099.1 GCA_900316715.1 uncultured Eubacteriales bacterium | reverse complement strand
CTCATCACCTCAGAGCAGTCAACCCACATAAGGTATGAACCGTCCGATGGAATCACCTTAAGCTCAGGTATATTCTCTTTGATATATTCCTCTGCAATTCTTCTGTTATTCCATATATGAACCCTCAGCTGGTCCAGCCATTCACCGCCTTCCTCGGTATATGCAGCCTTTACAGCCTCCATCGCAAAGCAGTTGCCTTCCACAATTCCGTCTGTTATAAGTCCTTCTGTTATGATACGGCGTATATGAGGATCCGGTGCAAATACAGCCGCCGTCTGTATACCGGCTATGTTAAATGTTTTCGTCGGCGATATAAATGTTACCGAAATCTTTTTATTCAGCTCTGACACAGAAGCAAAGGGAATATACTCTCTGCCGGGTGCAACAATATCGCAATGAATCTCATCGGATAACACTGTAACATGATTCTCACTGCACAGCTTTCCAACACGTTCGAGCGTCTCCTTATCCCAGATATTTCCCGATGGATTCTGCGGATTACAGAATATCATCAGACTTGTTTTCGGATCACTGAGTTTCTTCTCAAGATCTTCCCAATCTATATCAAATGTACCGCTGTCCCTGTCATATTTAAGAACGTTCTCGAGTACATTTCTCTTATTCCTCTCAACAGTCTTAAAAAATGCAGGATAAACCGGTGACTGGATAACTACATTGTCACCTTCTTCAGAAAGCCTTCTGATCACCGAACTCATGGCCGGTATAACTCCTGTGACAAACCACATCCATTCTCTTGAAATCTCAAAAGAGTGTCTCTCCTTCCACCAGTAAATATAGGCCTCAAACCAGGCATCGCTGAGTACAGTATATCCATAAATACCATGCTCAGCTCTTTTCCTGACAGCATCCTGTATCCCCGGAAAAGCCTCAATATCCATATCAGCAACCCACATAGGAAGCATGCCCTTTGCCTTTTCCCATTTCAGGCTGTCCGTCCCTGTTCTATCAATAATCTTATTAAAATCGTATTTCATCTTGCAACCCGTCTTTCTTTACTAACTGTATTTTAGTCTTCCTGCTTCAGACTCTCAGCCATATCAATATGACTCATAATCTTCCTTTCTGCTCTATGATTCGGCAATCCATGATCTTATTGCCCGTCTCATATTTCTGTCTATATCAATACGTGCCTCACGGCATTCCTTCTTATGTTCTTTTCCGGATTTGAAAAGTCCCACAAAGAGGCCTTCCCCCACCGGAAGCATGGTCTTAATAAGACTCTCAGGAAAAACAAAATGTGTGGCATGTTCATAGATAAGATACTTAACTTTACATTCATGCGGATGAGTCTTTAATCTTTCCTTCATTCGTCTTATATACCTTGCAGTATCCCAAAGTACATCATCCTCTGCTCCCACCAGAAGCAGCTTTCCCTTTATGTTCTCAATCTTTATAAATTCCTCTTCTCTGATCGGATGAAGGCGTTCCGATTCATCAAACATCTTTCTGGCTGCTACCATATCGCCTCCCTCGGCAGCCTCCTCCTTCAATTTCTTACCGTACTCGGGATGTCGGTAAGCAAAAGGAAGATACGGAAGGGGTTCTCCCTGCCACGACGCTGTAGATTCACCTTCTCCCGGCCACTCTGCGTAACCATCTCTCTTGCCTCTGTAAAAGCCTTCCATAACGAAGTCTGACGGTGTAAGTGCCATTGTAAGAGTAATCTCAGGGTAATAGGAAGCTGCAATAAGAGAAAACATTCCTGTAGTCGACGCCCCGACTATGGCAAACTTTTTATTGCCATGCTTCTTCATATAATCAATAGCCGCTCCGATCCTTTCAACCGGAAGATTGTGATGGCCGTAATTCTTATGCGCCGGCGATAATGTCATAACATTTATTCCAAAATTTTTATGGAACCATTTGACCGTACATTTTGCCATGTAATCTTCACAGTCATCACCGATCATAGCCATAACCGCACAATCCGATTTTTTATTTTCAACCGGCCAGTAACAGCCGTAGAAATCTTTTGTTATCTTAATTTTCTTCATCTTCGTTATTCCTCCTGCTCAAATATAAGATTCAGAATACTCTCGATCAGAGTATCGATTGTTTTCTGATAAACTGCTTCATGAAGCTCCTGCCTTGATTCTGCTGTAATAACAAGGATTTTCGTCATATTTGCAATAAGAAGAAGATCCGGATTCTCTCTGACATTTTCCAGGTAGTTCAGCAAACCTCCCGTTATCGCACTTTCTTTCTCCGTATCAGGTACGAAAGCATCAGTGTTATTTATGATCTTTGCCTCATCCTCAAGTGTCATATGAGGATATATACTGATTTCAGGATCAACTACCGCATGAAAATATGCTGCAGCTTCCTTTCTTCCAAGCTTTTTCTTACCGGACATAACAGCCTCATCTACAAGCTTTGGAATCATCTTACTTCTGTGATATATGATAAGATCCGCCATATAATGCTCCTTATCCTTCCAGAAGTGATAAAACGTTCCCTTTGCTATCCCGGCCGCTTCGGTTATTTTTGAAACCGTTGTATGGGTCATACCATATTCCTTTATAAGCGGAAAACCCGCTTCAAGCATAGTAATCTTAAGTTGTTCTTTCTCTTCTTTTGAAAATGTTCTCTTTGGCATGGCAGCTCCTTATGACCATAATTATATTTCGGTCATATAATAGCAACATGAAACTATATTGTCAACAAAAAATCCATAAAAAAACACACCGTGATGAAATCACGATGTGTCGTCTCTTTTGTTTTATCCTGCTTTATCTGATTTCCTCAAAAAAGGCTTTTGAGAACTCTTTCAGATACTCTATATCCTTTATTCCCGCTACTTCATATGAAGAGTGCATAGCAAGCTGAGCAAGTCCAATATCTGCAGTATTAATAGATACATGAGAATTGGAAATATTACCCAACGTGCTTCCTCCCGGTTCATCCGAATGATTTACAAAAACCTGATACGGGATATTGCTGTCCTCGCAGATCTGTCTTACAAATGCGGCTGATATTCCATCTGTTGTATAGCTCTGTCTTGCGCTGAACTTTATTACTATTCCGGCATTCATCTTTGGACTCTGTACAGGATCATATTTATTCGTATGTGCCGGATGAAGTGCATGAGCATTGTCAGCTGAAACCATGAAGCTGTTTGCATATGCGGTATAATACTCTTCGCGGCTTCTTTCCAGGTTATCATTAATTCTTTGAATAAGGCTGTAAAGGAAGTCAGAATCTGCTCCCTGTTTAGTTCTCGAACCTACTTCTTCATTATCAAATACACAGAGCATTTTGACATATTCATTATTTTCAGCTTCAACATAACCTTTAAGTGAGCACCACACACATTCCTGATCATCCAGTCTCGAAGAACCTATGAATTCGTCATCACTTCCCCAGATTACACCCTTTTCACGAATGTACATAAAGAGGTCTTTTCCAAGTATGCTATCTTCTTCCACTCCAGCCGCTTCTGCAACAAGTGACATTATCCCCTTCTTTCCATCAGACGTGCTGACTATAGGCAGCATATCCTTTTGAAAGCTATAGGAATATCCTGTATTGGCGTCTTTATTCATATGTATTGCCAGTGATGGAATAACCGCAACATCCTTATCCAGATTAACAAGAACCGGCTTTATTCCATCCTCATCTCTTACAAGTATTCTTCCTGCTATAGAAAGCGGGCGGTCAAACCAAGGTGCCAGAAGCATCCCGCCATACTTTTCAACATCAAGACGCACATAACCTTCTTTACTGTATTCAAAATCTTCCTTTAATTTCGGACATGGAGAATCACTATGGCTTGCCATGATCCTGAAGCCTTTATAATCAGGCTTTGGAATGGAAAATGCTATGAGTGAGGAGTCATTTCTTGTAACATAATAATTCTCACCTGCCTCGAGATTCCATACCTCTGCTTCCTTAAGGCTCTTATATCCGGCCATATCGAGAATCTCTTTTGCATTTTTAATAACATGATAAGCCGTTGGTGACTTGTCTATAAGATTTAATAACTCCTTTGCGTCATTCATATCTTTAATCTTCCTCCAATATCTTAATTTACATTCTGTACTCCTCGGAGCGAATGTGATTTGCTTAGTTCACTTAGTTTTCTGAATACGATTGTTACTACTACGGTGATTGCCATATCCGGGATGGTATAGCCGAATACCATATCAGTTTTCATGAGGAGTCGGTATACTATGAATCCTACTATCCAGGCAAGACCTGCTGTTATATCCACTCTTCTATCTTCATTCTTATGTCCGAGGATGAAGTTGTCTGCAATCTGTACGGATATCATTGGAGCGAATATCGAACCTATAAAATACAGGAACTCCGTTATATTCTCCATAGGGAACAGCATAGCTGCGACTGTTCCTATTACCGTATCGATTATTCCCGGCAAATTTAATATAACATTTTTCTTAAGCGTCTGCTTCTCCTTCGTATCCGGAGAGAATCTCTCTTCCGGTATCAATGCATATGTTGACTGGTTGCATGAGAAGGCATCTATAAAATTCGTAGTTACACATGAGAAGACTATTATATATAGCCCCGCTGCTCCGAGTCCTGCTTTAAGCATTATCTGATCTATTCTGGTTTCATGTGTGATGACTGCTGCTCCAAGTCCTATTATATACATCCACATACTGGCCAAACTGTATGTGGCACAAGCTGAAAGAGTTGTCTTTACCGGCTTCTCGGCTTTATAGGTATAATCAGCGATCATTGGAATCCAGGATAGCGGCATTGCTATAGATAACTCCAGTCCTTGTCCGATGGAGACAGCCTCTGCCAGTCCGCTTGCTGCTCCGCCCCCATTTCGTATTCCTGAGAATATAATAAATGAAAGTACAACCGTCAGCAACATCAGAAGTACCATAACGATAACATTTAACTTATCTCTGCTCTTTCTTCCAAGAACTATCCAAACCACGGTAAGGATTCCTACAATCAGACACCACCATCTGTGTCCAATACCCAGGATGCCTTCTGCCGAATATGATGCATCGAAGATCATTATACCCTGCCAGCCTACAAGCTGGATAATGTTCATGACAGCAAAGAAATAGCTTCCGAACCTTCCAAATGATAAGGCCGATGACTTCATGGCGCCTTCTTTATTCTTTGCGCCGATCATTCCTGCGAGATACAGAAGTAATCCTCCTATAATATGACCTACTACTATAACGAGCAGTCCACGTCTTAGGCCCAAGCCTTCAAGACATGCACCAGTTAATATCTCTGCTATTGAAACAGCCGCTCCAAACCAGATTAAAGAAATACGTGACATATAATCCCTCCTTTGTATAATTACGCATTATAATACAATCTGATATTTTTCAAATATTCAATTTGAGACTTTTTTATATGGTCAGATTTGCATTTCTTTTATGCCGCATTCTGGTTAAACCAACCAAATAAAAAACCTGCAGGTTTCCCCACAGGTTAGTCATATAATAGGCGTTCTCATCGTTCGCTCGTACATATTCTCATTTTACCGTTAAGCGTAAGCACTCCCAATGTTTTCTTTATTGCGGGTGAAGCCGGCGGAATAAAATATGCGTCTTCTATAACTTCACTTTCTGTTTTTCCGAGATTAGTGATGCTATGTCCTTCAGCTTTATCCATGTGGAAAAAGTTCTTGCCTATAAATCCAGCAGCTTTACTCTCGAACCTGCCTCTGCTTGCCATCATGGCCGCATCCAAAAGTCCTGGATCAAGAGCCGCATAACATTGCAGAACAAGATAAAGAGATGATGGTTTGGAAGATATCAGGCGAACTTTTTCATGAACCTTCTTTGCCACCGTAAAAATATCACCCTCGAAACTATTAAGTTCAACAGAAAAAGCAGTGGAATAATTACCCATCGCCCCAGGATTATAACATTTTAGGGATTTTCTGATATCCATTGCCATAACAATTCTTTTGATCTTGTCTTCAGTAAAAAGCTTAGCCAAAAGGTAATCGTTTACTGTAACACCTTCCCTTTTGCACTTTTCTGCGATACTATCTGTTTCACTTGTCTGAAAAACTGACAGGTTATGCTTTACTTTATCGCTTTTTAGATAATCGTCCGCAAAACGATGGTAGTCTTCGAAGGACAGTTTATTATTCTCTTTTTCCCACTGCTTATTTGCCTTGTTTACGAGCAGTCTGCTGATAAACGAAAGCCTAGAATTCTCCGGAAATTCCGATACGGATGATATAAGCTTTTCTTCCGCATGTACCGGCTGCTTTCCAAGTGCATAATAATCAGCCAATTCTTTGGACAACTCCAGAGCTCCTCTCCCATCCGCAAGCAGATGGTGAAAAACCATCAGCACGATTGTTTTCGCACCCGATGGCCAAACAGATATCTTTAACATTCCTTCTTTAAAAAGATCAAAATCCCTTGAAGTTATTCTTTCATATTCAGCTATAATCTCCGGTGAATCTACATTCAGAACATTATCGGTGTAGATGTTAATCTCAGCCTGCGAAACCTCCTTTACATCATAGAAAAATCTATTTTCTTTTTCCTCGTGTGAAATAAGTGCCCTGATAAAAGGATGCGCCAATGACAAACATTTCACAGTATCCTCTATCCTGCTTTTATTCAATTCTTTGTTTATGCACATAACTATTCCAAAACACATGTTCGGACACATTAAATGTGCTCTTTCCGTAAAAATATACTCCATATCCGTTCCTTACTCTTTCAGCTCTCCACCGAAAATTTCTTCCTTGCCAATAATCCCTGTTTCCAACATATCTCATACTCCTCATTTCTCTAATACGTTTTTTATAGCTTTTATATATTCATCCGTATGAAAATACATCCTGACTCCGTGCCCAACATTCGGCCAGATTTTCTCCTCATAATTCTTCAGATACTTCTTTAAAATGTCATGCGATTTTATAGCATACGGCTCCTTGCTTCCACACCATAATACCACATGTGTATCAGAATTTTTAATATCCTCCTTAACATGATAGGTATAGTTTTCCAGAAGATTCGCTTTCATACTGGATTCACTGCTGCCCCAGTACATAAGTGAAAACTCTACAAGATCCTCCTTCTCAAGTCCCATAAGCTTAGAGACAATCTGCATGGGTTTTGAAATCTGCCCGCCATTCTTCTGCATTTTGAGGAATGCCTTTAGACCCAGCTTTGCGGCAAGCTTCCCCTGATGTGCGAGATAAACTCCATCAAGAATTGCAGTATCAACCTTTATTCTGTTTCTTGCCAGCAGTTCAGTCAGTATCGTAGCGCCCTGAGACACGCCCCAGACTGCATCAAGCTTTCCATTCAGATTCTGATCTATATACTCCTCTATCTGCCTGCATTCATCTGCAAATGACACAAAATCCTCTGAACCGTCATAGCATCCGGTTATTGAAGGATATATAACATAGTATTCTTCCTCTAATGGCTTTAAAAGATCTCTGAATTTAGTCCATTCGCAAAGCATTCCATGAAGAGCCAGTATCCTTTTATTTTCCATATTTCCAAATGTATTAAATATCATTTCCGGTACTCTCCATATCTTTTACACCATAATCAAGAGGCCGATATACATAAGCGCACCTGCTATATTTCCTTTTGCAGGAATCTTTGTCGGCGCCATCGCCAGAACAAATACAAGGGTATTAAAGATACAGCACCACCACGGCAGATCAGTTTTACCGGTTACTATCATTACAAAAAGAACTATAAGGAAAACCATGAGTGCTGCGTATCCACCGAACATAGTTATAATGGTTTTCTTTTGGAATTCCAACAATGCTTCCAACACATCAGCCTTCAGATCAAGACGTATAAAAAGCCATTCAACAAAACCGCAGATAACATGATGCACCACTATCAAAACCAGAAATAAAACTGTTGATATAAACATCACATTTGACACAGCTGCTGAATAGCTTTTCATCCAGAAACTTATTCCAAAATATCCGAATCCGAATAACGCTATTGCAAATGCTCCCATTACAATAGCTATCAGAGAATTCTTTGTTGGTGTACCCTTGAAAAGATCCGCCATTTTT
>ONEC01000022.1:34577-38455 GCA_900316715.1 uncultured Eubacteriales bacterium | reverse complement strand
CGATTATAGAAAGTTTTGGGAGGATGAATATATGTATTGTCCAACATGCGGAGCGTTTTTACCGGATAACGCAACAATGTGTAATACGTGTAAAACAGTATTTCAAATGGGATATAAGCCGGCAGAGCCAGCACAGTCACAGCCATTTCTGGGAGGAAAGGGACCGGCCATGACATATAATGAGCCTGTTAGTCCGCTTGTTCAGACTATGGGACAGAAAATTGCTGAGCCTGTGGAGAATAAAAAACAGCAGCAGACACAGAAGAGATTTCCACTTGTTCCGGTTCTTATCGGATCAGGTGCTTTAGTTATAGTTGCAGTTCTTGTCACACTTATAGTTGTTTTTGCCGGCAAAGACAGAGGTACAGAAGTTGCTGCTGATGATTCAACTGAGTCAACATTTGGAAGTATCGGTTCTGACATAACAGAAGAAGAGGATACTTCGTATGCTTCTGCAGGAGCTCATTACGAAGAATTTAATATAGGAGAAACCTGGACAGTTGATGGACAGTGGATGCTGACTGTACTTGGAGCGAAAAAAACAGAAGAACGTAATAATTATAGTGATAGAGAACCGGAAGTTGTATATATAGTTGATTATATGTATACAAATATTGGTTATGAAGATGCTGTTATGGATGGCGTATACTTCTCATTAAATGATATTATTACTGATAGTAAGGGAAGAAGCGGATATTCATATAATGTAAGAGTAATCAACTATGCTCAGGAGGCTCCTCTGGGAGCAACCTGCAGAGCGCAGGCATCTATAGGTCTTGACCATGACGGAACATTTAAGATTAATATGACTAAGTATGATGATGATTGTAAACCTCATAGTGCATCATTTGTAATAGATCCAAGCAAAGAAGCTTATGATGTAGAGCTTCCGTCAGTTGATACTCCTGATGCTCCGGCTCTTGCTATCGGAGAAACCTGGACGGTTGATGGACAGTGGTCAGTTACGGTCACCGGAGTGAGAGAAACTGACAGCCGCAGCGAATACACTGAGAAAAATCCAGAAAAAGTTTATATAGTTGAATACACATATACCAATCTTGGATATGAAGATGAGATTATGGATGGTCTGTATATCGCACTTGATGATATGATTATCGACAGCGCAGGAGTTATGGGTTATTCGTATCCGGGAGATACGAATAAATATCCTAAGACTATAAAGTCTGGAGAAACCTGCACAGCTGAGTCATGTATAGGAGTCGAGCATGACGGTGATTTCAGAGTATCAATATCAAAATATGATAGTGAGAAGAATAAGCAGAAAGAAACATTTAATATCAAAGTAAATTAAGCTGTTCCATGCTATAATAGATTGATCATAATTACAGGTATCGGAGGCAGCAGGATGGAATACGATTGCGGATTTACTAAAGAGAATAAATGGTTCAGATATCGCGCAGCAGCAATCATAGTTGAGGACGGATATGTGCTGTTTGCCACAAATGAGAAAGATAATTATTACTACTCCATCGGTGGTGGTGTTCACATGGGTGAAACTGCTGAGGATGCAGTGAAGAGAGAGGTTCTGGAAGAAACCGGTATTCCTTACGAGGTTGATCATCTGGCTATCATTCATGAGAACTTTTTTGCAGAGAGCAGCTCATCACCTCTTAACGGATTGGACTGCCATGAGATAGCACTTTACTATGTCATGAAGCCAAGAGGTTCAAGAGAATTGAAGAGTGACAGCTATACACAGGGAGTAAAGGAGAATATGTGCTGGCTTCCTATAAATGAGCTTGATAACTACAAAGCATTTCCGACATTTATGAAGGATTATCTGTTATCAGAGCACACGGGTATTGAACATATAGTAACTGATGAGAGAATATAACGTTTGAAACGTGAGAATAGGCAGGATTATGAGTGATTCAGATAAAACAGAAGAGATAGTTGATTACTTTGGAGAATGCGTAATAGAGGAAGTATATGATCCTGCTCTATTTGGTGCGAACAGTATTATAGATTTAACAACGAAGAATTCTATTGATCAGAAGAATTATTCTGTGTTCTCCGACTTTACGGAAGAACAGAAAGAAAAGCTTAAAGAGCTGATGAAGTGTACTACGATTGATATAATCTATCGATTTCTGGAAATGATCGAAGAACACGATGATGAATTCAAGATCGTTATTGAAAAGGGAGAAGAGACTTATAGCCTGACGGATATAAGTGAAAAAATGGGTAGTGAAATTGCTGATGCTGAAGATGAAGAAGGATGGATCAGGAAGTTTTCAGAGCTCTAGTCGGTGACAGGTGTTAAGGAGAAGTGTATGGGGTTATTTGATTTTCTTAATAAACCGAGTCCGCAGGTGATGAGGGATGCTTTAAATGAAGCGGTAAAAAAATCTCAGGAGTATGCCCGTAATGGGGACAGAGAAAATGCACTTAAGGTGCTGGTGGAACATAAGGATTGGGGATGGAATGCACCTAACTACCTGGTTTTTCTGGGAGACGCATATTTTAATGCAGGTTATGCTGCAGAGGCAATGGAATGCTATAAGAGATCTATTGAGCTGAAAGCGGATAATGCTATTGCTCATACAAATCTGGGACGTATATATTTTAAAGAGCGGGATTATGCTAAAGCTGCCCAGGCATTCAGGCAGGGAGTGTATCTGATGGAAGCCGCCCCTGGCAAATATAATAAGCTGGACTGCTTTGTGGCTTTTGAAGGTTATGGTCTTTGTCTTGCAGGAATCGGACAAAAGGCAGAGGGAGAGAAGTATATTAAAAAAGCGGAGAGTTTCGGATATCGGGTTAACGATTCTCTAAAGCAGATGGTTGGATTATCAGTTGCTGATGCAGGTAAGTGGAATGCTTTCAAAGAAGCGCTGTTCTCGAAGATGCCATTTCTAAGAGAAACACTTCGGGCCGGAGTATCAGAGGACAGTATCAAAGCCGCTGAAGCAGAGATAGGGGCCGCATTTCCAAGTGAGCTGAAAGGACTTTATCTTACAAATGATGGGGATAATAATGAAGCACTCTGTGGTATGATGCTGGGATTTAGATTCCTGAGTCTTCAGGCGATGCTTACCGAGTGGCGCAGTATGAAGGCGATTGCAGAGTATGCTGGTAAGAGATGGCTGCCCTTTGGCTCGGATAATGGAGGAAACTTTATTGCAGTGAGTCTTGATCCGGATAACAGCGGCAAGACCGGGCAGGTCATTAATTTTGGACGAGATGAGAGGGTGGTGACTGTTATTGCAGACAGTCTCGGTGCGTTATTTGAGCGCTTTACCCGAATAGTTAACAGCCGTGACTTCTATATCGGCGAATACGATGGTGAAGATGTTATCCTGCTTGGTACGGATGATGTTGATGAAGGTTCATATCTGACAGATTATCTGAAATCAGAGAATTCGGTTAAGTAAGGGATAGACTATATATATGAAAGGTAAAAGTATGGGTAAAAGAAAACTTATATGTATTCTTGTTGTATCATGCTTTATGATGCTCCTGCTGAATGGATGCAATGGAGCGACAGATGGAGCAACAGAGACAGGAAAGACTGCAGAGGGAAAGCTGACCGTTAAGATAGGCAGTTGGAATGATATAGGATCAGGTACGGCAGAAGAGAACGAGTTTACGACTCTTAATAAAGGTGATGTAATATATGATACCAGCTTTGGAGTGATCACTATAAAATCTGTCGACGATCATAAGGTTGTTCTTAACGTGGATGGGGCTATGGTTGAACCTAATTCCGACGGAACCATAAATCTGAGAAAGGATCCTATAACAAAGATTACTTTAAATGCAGGTGAATCAATCAGGCTGGCTTCTCAGACTATGGACGCCGGAGTTCATATGGAAATATCTTTTGAATAAACTATTTTACTCTAATAGCTTTTTAT
>ONEC01000022.1:0-34549 GCA_900316715.1 uncultured Eubacteriales bacterium | reverse complement strand
AGCTTGACTTTATTTAAATTGAAATATATACTGCGTAAATGGAGACGCACGAATCTCCCGAAGTGAAGAACTTCAGTAACTATTAAACCCATGCACCGGAAGGAGGACAATATGCAGACTATTAGTAGAATCAATTTAATAACTAACATAGAGGCAGCAGCTGTCCTTCGTATGTCGCGGAAGTAATAGATTACTGTAATCGGATATAATTAGGATGACTGACACCTCTTTTGATGCTGCGCTTTTCGCAGTATCTGGGGTGTTTTTATTATGCCTGAAATTAAGGGAGAATTAATTATGAAAGATAGAACAGCGCCATGCATTTACTACGTTTGTAAAGATGCAGACTGTAAAAAGGGATATGTAAAAGTAGATTTAAAGAAGTGTAAGAACTGTCCGAAGTATCAGCCGAGAAAGAGCTCGGAGAAGAAAGAATCCATACGGAATAAGAGACAGAAGGATAAGGACAGGCACGATCAGTGGAGGAATTATATATGATAACAATATATGGAAAATATACAAACGCTATAGTATATACAGTTGAAAATGAATTGTATGCATTGGAAGACTATGCAAGAAAGCAGCTTCAGATGATATGCAATCACCCGAGTTCTGAGGGAAGTGTTATAAGAGTTATGCCGGATGTGCATCCGGGAAAGGTCGGAACCATCGGCCTCACAATGACAGTGGGTGATTCCATACTTCCAAGCCTGGTAGGAGTAGATATCGGATGCGGTATGACCATGGCAAAGGTTAAGACAAAGGGACTGCAGTTTCAGCAGCTTGACAGCGTGATAAGAAATGAAGTTCCTGTTGGTCCGAGAATCAGAGAGAAGGAGCATAAATATGCAGACAGAATAGATTTAGAACAGCTGAGATGCTATAAGGGAATAGATGCGCGTAAAGCTAACAGAAGTATCGGTACCCTTGGCGGCGGCAATCATTTCATAGAGGTTGATAAGGATGATGATGGAAATGTATACCTGGTGATTCATTCCGGAAGCAGACATCTTGGAATGGAGGTGGCTGATTATTATCTCAGAGCCGGCCAGAAGGAAATGCAGATGAAGAAACAGGGTTATGCATCCTATGAGATGACATGCCTCACAGGACAGCTTATGGAAGACTATCTGCATGACATAGAAATTATTCAGGATTTTGCCCGCCTTAACAGAGAAGCAATCATCGATTCCATAACAAAGGGTATGAAGTGGAAGATAGAAGATAGTTTTACCTGTATTCATAACTACGTTGACTTCACAGATTCAGCACGTCCGGTGCTCAGAAAAGGAGCCATAAGTGCACGGGCAGGAGAGAAGGTTATCATCCCGATCAATATGAGAGACGGAATAATTCTCGGAACAGGTCTGGGCAATCCGGACTGGAACCAGTCAGCGCCACATGGTGCCGGAAGAATCTATAGACGAAGCGAAGTGGCTGAACATCATACAGTATCGGACTTTAAGAAAGCAATGGATGGAATCTATTCTATCTGCATCAACAAGGATACGCTGGATGAGAGTCCTTTTGCTTACAGAAAGATTGATGATATTGCGGAAGTAATTAAGGACACAGTCAAAATTGATAAGATTATTAAGCCGGTGTATAATTATAAGGCTGGTGGAAATAATTAGTTATTATGAGGAGGATTTTGAAATGGTAAAGCATATAATACTTTGGCAGTTAAAGGATGAGTTATCAGAGGAGCAGAAGATAGAGGTTAAGGCGGGCATCAAAGCCGGACTTGAGGGGCTGGCAGGACAGATTCCGGGACTTATCGAGATCCATGTTGAGACAGAGGGGCTGGCATCTTCCAATGCTGACCTTATGCTTGATTCTTCTTTCGAAGATGAGGAGTCATTAAAGGGCTACGCTGTACATCCGGCACATGTGGCAGTTGCTGACGGTGCAGTAAGACCATATACAAAGACAAGAGTATGTCTTGATTTCGAAAAATAATAAAGTGTTTTGACTTCAGGAAAAAAATTATTGACACTTCGCACATGGTGAGAGTAGAATAATTTCGTTAATATGATTTTAAAAAGCAAAGGCGCTTTGAGTTTCCGGCTCAAAGTGTCTTCTTTTTTTGATGTACGGAAAGGAAAATTTCATGGAAGCGGATACTATGCTGTTTGATAAACTGCATGAGGAATGCGGTGTCTTCGGAATCTATTCTTTGGATAAGCAGGAAGTTGCAAGTGATATATACTATGGACTTATTGCTCTTCAGCACAGAGGTCAGGAGTCAGCCGGAATTGCGGTTTCAGATACCGACGGTGAGATGGGCAATCTCAAACTGAAGAAGGATATGGGACTCGTAAATGAGGTCTTCAGTGAGAAAGATCTGCAGAGTCTGAATGGTAATATCGGTGTAGGTCATGTCAGATATTCTACCACAGGTGGAAGCAGACCTGAAAATGCACAGCCTATCGCAATGAACTATATCAAGGGAAGCCTTGCCCTTGTTCATAATGGAAATATAGTAAATGCTGAGCAGCTTAAAGAAGAACAGATGTTCAGAGGCCTTGCGCATTATACTACTTCTGATACAGAGGTGCTGGCCTATGAGATAATAGGAGAGAGAGTAAAGACCGGAAGTATAGAAGAGGCGGTTAAAGCTGCTGCTGTTAAACTGAAGGGCGGTTATGCAGTTGTTGTGATGAGTCCGAGAAAGCTTGTAGGTATCCGTGATCCTTTCGGAATAAAGCCTCTTATTCTTGGCAAAAAGGGTGAGTCATATATCCTTGCATCGGAAAGTGCAGCTGTCACAGCTGTAGGCGGTGAAGTGATAAGAGATATAGAACCGGGTGAGATAATCTCCATCACTCCGGAAGGCAATTTCTCTGATAAGAGCCTGTGTCAGGAGAAGCATGCGCATTGTATATTTGAATATATTTATTTTGCACGAAATGATTCGGTTATGGATGGTATAGAGATCCATGATGCAAGAGTCTGCGCCGGACGTGCTCTTGCCAGAAAGAGAGAAGTGGAAGCGGATATAGTTGTGGGAGTTCCGGATTCGGGACTTGCGGCAGCAGAGGGTTATGCCCTTGAATCAGGTATTCCGTTTGCCCTTGCATTTCATAAGAACAGCTATATAGGCCGAAGCTTTATAAAGCCTACAGATAAGGAGAGACAGACTGCAGTACATATGAAGCTCAGCGTCCTGAACAATGTGGTTAAGGATAAGAGCATAGTGCTTATAGATGACTCTATAGTCCGTGGAACTACCATGAGACAGCTTATTGAAATGCTGCGTAATGCGGGAGCAAAGGCGGTCCATGTAAGGATCAGTTCACCTCCATTCCTGTACCCATGTTACTATGGAACAGATGTTCCAACAGCAAAGCAGCTTATAGCTTCACATCATTCCTGTGATGAGGTTTGTAAGAATATCGGAGCGGATTCTCTGGAGTATCTCAGCATAGAGGACTTTTCTTCGATGGTCGGAAATCTGCCGCTTTGTACAGCCTGCTTTACTAATGAATATCCGGTTTGATTTGGCCGAAATAAATTTAAGTTAAATTTATGCTTGACTTTTAAAAATAAAGTAATATACTGTTTATAGTTTTGAAAATAATACACGAGAGAAGCAATGGCGCTTTGGGATTAGTCCCAAAGCGCCTTTTTGCGTATTTAGGAGGAAATTCTGATGGATAAAGCATTGGAAGAATTAAGAAAAAAAGGATTATATGATGCTCAATTTGAACATGACAACTGTGGAATCGGTGCCATAGTTCAGATGGATGGAAAGCCATGCCATGCACTGGTTGCAGATGCACTCAGTATCGTAGAAAATCTGGAACATAGAGCAGGTAAGGATGCAGAGGGAAAGACCGGTGATGGTGTCGGAATACTTACTCAGATACCTCATAAGTTCTTTAAGAAGGTTATGGCCGCAAAGGGTGTAAATCTCGGAGAAGAGAGAAGCTACGGTGTAGGTATGTTCTTCTTCCCACAGGATGACCTGGACAGAAGACAGGCAAGAAAAATGTTCGAGACCATAGCTACAAAAAGCGGAACAACCATCCTCGGCTGGAGAAATGTAAGTATCAGTCCTGAAGTTCTCGGAAGTAAAGCCCGTGAATGCATGCCTGTTATTCAGCAGGTATTTATAGCAAGACCTGAAGGACTTACAGATCTTGAATTCGACCGCAGCTTATACATCATCAGAAGAGAGTTTGAACAGTGCAGCATCAGCACATATGTTCCATCACTTTCCTGCAGAACCATAGTATATAAGGGAATGTTCCTTGTAGGACAGCTGAGAACCTTCTTCCTTGATCTTTGTGATGAGGATTATGAATCAGCTATAGCTATGGTACACAGCAGATTCTCAACCAATACAAATCCAAGCTGGAACAGAGCTCATCCTAACCGCCTTATGGTACATAACGGTGAGATAAATACTATCAAGGGAAATGCAGATAAGATGCTTGCCCGTGAAGAGACCATGCATACAGATACCTTCAGCGAAGAGGATATGACAAAGGTTCTTCCGGTTATATCATCAAGCGGATCTGATTCAGCTATGCTGGATAATACTCTTGAATTCCTTATGATGAGCGGTATGGATCTTCCACTTGCAGCAAGCGTTCTGATCCCTGAGCCTTGGGCGCATAACGAAACTCTCAGTCAGGAAGAGAGAGACTTCTATCAGTACTATGCTACTATGATGGAGCCATGGGACGGCCCTGCATCAATCGTCTTCTCAGATGGTGATGTAATGGGAGCTATCCTTGACAGAAACGGTCTCAGACCATCCCGTTATGTAATAATGGATGACCGTCGTCTTATCCTTGCTTCAGAGGTCGGAGTTCTTCCTCTGGACGAGAGCCACATCATAAAGAAGGACAGACTCTATCCTGGAAAGATGCTTCTCATCGATACAAGAGAAGGTAAGGTATATACAGATCAGGAGATCAAAGAGAAGTACGCTCACAGAAATCCATTCGGTGAGTGGCTTGATATGAGCCTCCTTGAACTTAAAGATATAAAGATCCCTAACGAGAAGGTTCCTGACATTTCAGGAGAGACAAGACAGAAGCTTCAGAAGGCCTTCGGTTATACTTATGAGAATTATCATGAAGGCATAAGAAACATGGCTCTTAATGCAACTGAGCAGATCGGCTCCATGGGTGTTGATACACCTATCGCAGCTCTTTCAGATACCTACCAGCCACTGTTTTATTACTTCAAGCAGCTCTTTGCGCAGGTTACAAATCCACCTATCGATGCAGAGAGAGAGAAGATCGTAACTTCAAGAAGTGTTTACGTTGGAAAGAACGGTAACCTCCTTGAGGAGCGTTCTGAAAACTGTCACGTTCTGAAGATACATAACCCGATCCTTACAGATCTGGATATGCTTAAGATAAAGCATCTGAATAAAGACGGAATAAAGGCTGCTACAGTATCAATCCTTTACTACAAGAGCACACCTATGAAGCGTGTGCTGTCTCATCTTTTTGTTGAGGTAGATAAGGCTTATCGTCAGGGTGCCAGCATACTTATCCTGTCAGACAGAGGCGTGGATGAGAACCATGTGGCTATCCCATCTCTGCTTGCAGTTTCAGCTGTTCATAAGCATCTTGTTGAAACAAGAAAATGCACGGCTATGTCACTCATTCTTGAATCCGGAGAGCCTCGTGAAGTACATCACTTTGCAACTCTTCTCGGTTATGGTGCATCAGCAGTAAATCCATATCTTGCTCATTCAACAATTAAGGAGCTTATAGAGGACGGCCTGCTTGATAAGGATTATTATGCAGCAGTTGAAGATTATGATCAGGCTGTACTCAGCGGAATAGTTAAGATCGCTTCCAAGATGGGTATCTCAACCATCAAGTCATATCAGGGAAGCAAGATGTTCGAAGCAATCGGTATATCCGAAGAAGTTATAGATGAGTATTTCACAGGAACGGTCAGCCGTGTAGGTGGAATTACTCTTGATGATATAGAGAAGGCAGTAGATAAACAGCACAGCAAAGCATTTGATCCATTAGGACTTCCTGTAGACCTTGAGCTTACTGCAGTGGGCAGACATAAGTTCCGTGCACAGGGTGAAAATCACAGATATAATCCACAGACTATACATATGCTTCAGCTCTCTACAAGAGAAGGAAATTATGAGAAGTTTAAGGAATATACAGAGATGGTCGATGCAGAGAAGACCGGTTATCTGAGAAGCCTTATGGAGTTTAACTTCCCTAAGGAGGGAATTCCTCTTGAGGAAGTTGAATCAGAAGAATCTATCATGATGAGATTTAAAACCGGAGCTATGTCCTACGGTTCAATCTCAGAAGAAGCACATCAGACTCTTGCTATTGCCATGAATCATATCCATGGTAAGTCAAACAGTGGTGAGGGTGGTGAGAGCGATGAGAGAATAGCATCAGCCGGAACTGATAATGACAGAAGCTCAGCTATCAAGCAGGTAGCAAGTGGACGATTTGGTGTAACAAGCAAATATCTTGTAAGTGCAAGAGAGATACAGATAAAGATGGCACAGGGCGCTAAGCCGGGTGAAGGCGGACACCTTCCTGGAAAGAAAGTATATCCATGGATAGCTAAGACACGTCACTCAACACCTGGTGTGAGCCTTATATCTCCACCGCCTCATCATGATATCTATTCAATTGAGGATCTGGCTCAGCTTATATATGATCTTAAGTGCTCTAACAAGCAGGCAAGAATATCTGTAAAGCTGGTATCTGAAGCAGGTGTCGGAACAGTTGCTGCAGGTGTTGCCAAGGCCGGTGCCCAGGTAATACTTGTATCAGGATATGATGGAGGAACAGGAGCAGCTCCACTTTCATCTATCCATAACGCAGGACTTCCATGGGAAATGGGACTTGCAGAAACACATCAGACTCTTCTTATGATTCTCGGTGCAGAGGAATATGGTTTCGCAACAGCTCCTCTTGTAACCATGGGATGTGTAATGATGAGAGTTTGTCAGAATGATACTTGTCCTATGGGTGTTGCAACTCAGAACCCTGAGCTTAGAAAGCGCTTTAAGGGTAAGCCTGAGTATGTTGAAAACTTCATGTATTTCATAGCAAGAGAGCTTCGTGAATACATGGCAAAGCTTGGTGTAAGAACTATCGCTGAACTTGTAGGAAGAACAGATCTTCTCAAGGTTAAGGATGGACTTACAGGAGCAGAGGCAGAGATAGATCTCAGCAGAATACTTGCTGATATGTCAGGCGTAGACAGAAATCTTCAGACCTTCCACAGTGAGAAGGCTTATGACTTCAAACTTGAAGAGACAAAGGATGAGAAGGTCCTTATAAATAAGCTTATTAAGGATATCAAGTCCGGAGCAAAGGGCAAGAAGATTGATATATCACTTTCTAATACAGACAGAACCTTCGGAACACTTCTGGGTGCTGAGATTACAAGAGAGTGTCAGGAAGAGCTGGATGCCGATACATATGTTATCAACTGTACAGGTGCAGGCGGACAGAGCTTCGGTGCATTTATACCTGCAGGTCTGACTCTCAACCTTATCGGTGACAGTAACGACTACTTCGGAAAGGGACTTTCAGGTGGTAAGCTTATAGTTCATGCTCCGGAAAATGCAGGCTACAATGCAGAAGAGAATATCATCATCGGAAATGTTGCCCTTTACGGTGCAACCAGCGGCGAGGCATATATTGCCGGTGTTGCAGGTGAGAGATTCTGTGTAAGAAATTCAGGTGCTTCAGCAGTAGTAGAAGGCGTTGGTGAGCATGGATGTGAATATATGACAGGTGGATGTGCAGTAATCCTTGGACCTACCGGTAAGAACTTTGCAGCCGGAATGAGCGGCGGAGTTGCTTATGTTCTTGATGAGGAGAACACCCTCTATAAGAACCTCAACAAACAGCTGGTACTTATGGAGAAGATTGAATCAAAGAATGATAAAGAAAAATTACATGAGATGATCGCAAAGCATGTTAAGTATACAGGTTCTGAAAAGGGACAGCGTATACTTGATCAGTTCGATGAATACGTAGGAAAGTTCAAGAAGATCATTCCTAGTGATTATAAGGAAATGCTTCATCTCACAGCTCAGTTCGAAGAACAGGGCATGGATCATGAACAGGCTCAGATAGAAGCCTTCACAGAACTGGTAGGATAAATGATAGAAAGGTTTAGTCTATGGGAAATATAAAAGGATTTTTAGAATACGACAGAGTAGATGCACCTGTTGTTCCTGAGAAGGAAAGAATATGCGGCTTTGAGGAGTTCCATGGAAGACTCAGTGCTGAAGAGCAGCAGCGACAAGCGGCCAGATGTATGAACTGTGGTGTGCCTTTCTGTCAGGCAGGTATGATGATAGCGGGAATGGCGGCAGGCTGTCCTCTACATAATCTCGTACCTGAACTTAACGAACTCGTAGAGGGCGGAAATTTGGAGCTTGCATACCGCAGGCTCTCTATAACCCACAGCTTTCCTGAATTTACCTCCAGGGTGTGTCCTGCACTCTGTGAGAAGGCATGTACCTGTGGATACCATCAGGAGGCAGTATCAACAAAGGAAAATGAAAAGGCAATAATTGAGTTTGCCTATGAAGAAGGTCTGGTGAAGGAGCATGCACCTAAGAACAGAACCGGAAAGAAGGTTGCTGTCGTGGGAAGCGGTCCTTCCGGACTTGCAGCAGCACAGCTTCTTAACAGCCGTGGACACTCTGTAACCGTTTTTGAGAGGAGTGACCGTGTCGGAGGTCTTCTTCGCTATGGTATTCCTAATATGAAGCTGGATAAGGCTGTTATAGACCGTAGAATAAAGCTTATGGAAGAGGCTGGCATAGAGTTTCAGACCAGTGTAAATGTCTGTGGCGGTAAGGGCAAAGATTCTTCAGGAGCTAAGTTTGCAGATAAGGTGAAGAATATCTCTGCAGATAAACTGAAAGAGGAATATGATGCAGTAATACTTGCATGTGGTGCCTCAAATCCAAGAGATATAAAGGCTCCGGGAAGAGATACAAAGGGTATATACTTTGCGGTAGACTTTTTAGGACGTGTTACCAAGAGCCTGCTGGATAGTGATTTTAAAGTACTTGGCGATAAGAAGAAAGCTGTATTCCCATTCACCGAAGTAAGTGGCAAGGATGTTATAGTTATAGGTGGTGGTGATACAGGTAATGACTGTGTTGGTACAAGTATAAGACTTGGAGCGAAGAGCGTTCTTCAGCTGGAGATGATGCCATGTCCACCAACAGAGAGACTCGCATCAAATCCATGGCCGGAGTGGCCTAAAGTCCTGAAGACAGACTATGGTCAGGAAGAGGCTATATATAAGTTTGGAGAGGATCCACGTGTTTATCAGACTACCGTAAAGGAGTTTATATCCGAGGAAGCAGTCTCCGCAGATGGAAAGAAAGAGAAGCGTCTTAAGGAGGTTGTCCTTGTCTCTCTTGAATCAAAGAAGGATGAGAAGACCGGCCGTATGATGATGGTTCCTGTAGAAGGAAGCGAGAAGAAAGTTCCGGCTCAGCTGGTTCTTATTGCTGCTGGATTCTTAGGCAGCGAAAGCTATGTTACTGAAGGCTTCGGTGTTGAAGTTGACGGACGTACTAACGTAAAGACTGCAGCAGGTTCATACGCTGCAGAAGTAAAGGCAGCAGCTCCTGGTTCAAAGAAAAGTGCCAGAATCTATACTGCAGGTGATATGCACCGCGGACAGTCCCTCGTTGTATGGGCTATATCAGAAGGCCGCAGTGCAGCCCGTGAAGTAGACAGAGATCTTATGGGTTACACCAATCTGTAAAAAAAATAAAAAAAGTAATTGACAATTAAGAATCATCGGAGTAATATCTTTACTCGTAGAGAACAAAGGCGTTCTGGAGATCATTCCGGAACGCCTTTTCTGTTTTTTAAAACTGCCAATGGGCAGCATAACATTTTACCGGAAAGCAATGGCGCTTTGGGCTTTATAAAAAGTCTGAGGCGCCTTTTTTAATCCGAACTCGCGAGCGGATTAGCTTATGCAACAACTAAGGAGGATTTGAGTTATGGAAGAGATACTCAGCGTAGTTAATGACAATATTTTCGCGGTCTGGTTTCTGATCGGTGCCGCACTTGTATTCTGGATGCAGGCTGGTTTCGCGATGGTCGAGTCGGGTTTTGCGAGAGCAAAGAATGCAGGTAATATCTTGATGAAGAACCTGATGGATTTCTGTATCGGATGTTGTGTTTTCATCCTGATAGGCTTTGGACTTCTCTTGGGTGAAGACCTTTGTGGATTTATAGGTAAACCGGGATTTGACATTATGACATCATATCAGAATTTTGACTGGTCAAATTTCGTATTTAACCTTGTGTTCTGTGCAACAACAGCAACAATCGTTTCAGGTGCTATGGCAGAGAGAACAAAGTTCCTCAGCTACTGTGTATATTCAGGAATTATCTCAGCACTTGTATATCCGATCGAAGCACACTGGATCTGGGGCGGCGGCTGGTTAGCACAGTTAGGCTTCCATGATTTTGCAGGATCATGTGCAATCCACATGGTCGGCGGTATCTCAGCTCTGATCGGTGCTAAGATGGTTGGTCCTCGTATCGGTAAGTTTGAAAAAGATAAGAACGGTAAGGTTGTTAAGGTTAACGCCTTCCCTGGTCACAATATAGTAATCGGTGCTCTTGGAGTATTCATCCTCTGGTTTGGATGGTACGGATTCAACGGTGCAGCTTGTACATCAACAGATCAGCTTGCATCAGTATTCTTAACAACAACAATTGCACCTTCAATCGCAACAGTAGTATGTATGGTATTTACATGGGTTAAGTATGGTAAGCCTGATGTATCAATGTGTCTCAATGCTTCACTTGCAGGTCTTGTAGCAATCACAGCTCCTTGTGATGTAACTGATGCATTCGGTGCAGTAGTAATCGGTGCAGTTGCCGGACTTCTGGTAGTATTCGGAGTATGGTTCCTTGATTTCAAACTTCACATCGACGATCCTGTTGGTGCAGTAGCAGTTCATATGATGAACGGTATCTGGGGAACAATTGCAACAGGTCTTTTCGCAACAACAACAGCTCCTGGAAATGATTCAGTAGTAGGTCTTTTCTACGGCGGTGGTTTCCATCAGTTAGGACTTCAGTTACTTGGTTTCGCATCAGTTGCAGCATGGACAGTAGTAACAATGATAATTGTATTCGCAATCATTAAGGCTATCTTCGGTCTCAGAGTTTCAGAGGAAGAAGAAATCGAAGGTCTTGACTCAACAGAGCATGGTCTTGCATCAGCTTATTCAGGATTCAGTATCGTTGATATGTCAAGTGCTATGATGAGCGAGAATGAAAATACAAATCTCGGTGTTTCTGATTATGAGGAAGCAAGCGAGGCTCAGAAGAAGGCTTCAGTTCCTGTAGTTGATACAACTAAGGATATGAAGAATGCAGGAATAGCTGATACAGGTATCAATAAGGTTGTTATCATTACAAAGCTTTCAAGATATGACAAGATTAAGAGAGCACTCAATAATCTTGGTGTAACAGGTATTACAGTAACTCAGGTTAGTGGTTGTGGTATCCAGAAGGGTACCGGTGAGAAGTACCGTGGAGTTGAAATGGATATGACACTCCTTCCAAAGATCAAGCTTGAAGTAGTAGTAAGCGGTATCCCTGTAGACAGCGTTATCGAAACAGCAAAGAAGACTCTTTACACAGGTAAGATCGGTGATGGTAAGATCTTCGTATATCCTGTAAGCCGTGTAGTAAAGATCAGAACAGGTGAAGAGAATTACGATGCACTTCAGGATGTAGAGTAATAATAAAAATTATAAAAATAAATAAACTTTCCTGTTGACTTTTGGTTCTAAAGTTATATACTAATAATTGTTTAGATTATTAATAGTATTTGATTGATGGGAAAGCAAAGGCGCTTCGAGCAATAGCTCGAAGTGCCTTTTTTATTGGGTGTGTGCCGTGAGCGACACACTATTTAAATTTCGGAGGATATAGAAATGGCAAAGTACATTTTCGTAACAGGCGGTGTTGTATCAGGACTTGGAAAGGGTATTACGGCTGCGTCTCTTGGACGTCTGCTTAAGGCAAGAGGCCTTAAGGTGGCCGCGCAGAAGCTGGACCCTTATATTAATGTAGATCCGGGAACAATGAGTCCTTATCAGCACGGAGAAGTTTATGTTACAGAGGATGGTGCTGAGACAGATCTCGATCTTGGACACTATGAAAGATTTATAGATGAGAACCTGAATAAATATTCGAACCTTACATCAGGTAAGGTATACTGGAACGTTCTTAATAAGGAACGTCGTGGTGAGTATCTTGGATCCACAGTTCAGGTAATTCCTCATATTACTAATGAGATAAAAGAATTTGTATATAGAGTAGGCAACGAAACTGATGCTGATGTTGTTATCACTGAGATAGGAGGAACTATCGGTGATATCGAGTCACAGCCATTTATCGAGGCAGTAAGACAGATATCTCTTGAGGTCGGAAAAGAGAATTCTCTTTTTATTCACGTTACACTTGTACCGTTCCTTCATGGATCTGATGAGCATAAGTCTAAGCCGACACAGCATTCAGTAAAGGAACTTCAGGGAATGGGAGTACGTCCTGACATCATAGTCCTGAGATGTGACGAGCCTCTTGAAGATTCAATCTTTAAGAAGATATCACTCTTCTGTAATGTTAAGGAAGACTGCGTAATAGAGAACAGAACTCTGCCTAGTCTGTATGAAGCTCCGCTTATGCTGGAGACAGCAGGTCTGGCAAATGTTGTCTGCCGTGAACTCAGCATAAGAAGCGCTGCACCAAATCTTACCGAATGGAAGGATCTTGTAACAAGCATTGAGACTCTGGATAAGGAAATCACTATAGGACTTGTCGGAAAGTATGTTCAGCTTCATGATGCATATCTTTCTGTTGCGGAGGCACTCCGTCATGCGGGATTTGGTTTTGGAGCCGATGTAAAGATTGACTGGATCGATTCAGAGGAGCTGAATGAGTCTAATTATGAGGAGAGACTCAGCCATGTTAACGGAATCATAGTTCCGGGTGGTTTCGGTGACAGAGGTATCGAGGGAATGATCCTTTCTGCAAAGTATGCCCGTACTCATAATGTACCATATTTCGGAATCTGCCTCGGAATGCAGATCGCAGTTATAGAGTATGCAAGAAATGTAGCGGGCCTTACTGATGCATGTTCAGGTGAATTCCATGATGCAACAGATACCAAGGTTATCGACTTTATGCCTGGTCAGTCTGACAGCGTGGATAAGGGAGGTACACTCAGACTCGGAAGCTATCCATGCGTTATCACACCGGGTACCATTATGGAGAAATGCTATGGCACTGATTACATATCAGAACGTCACAGACATAGATATGAGTTTAATAATGATTATAAAGATGTACTTACAGCTGCAGGACTTGTGGTATCAGGACAGTCACCGGATGGTGAGCTTGTAGAGACAGTGGAAGTACCGGAAAATGATTTCTATCTTGGAGTACAGTTCCATCCTGAATTCAAGTCACGCCCTAATAGACCTCATCCTATATTCCGTAAATTCATAGAAAGCGCTCTTGCGGTTTCAAGATAGATAGTGTAAGGTAAAATCGTAGCTGTCCGGTGGATATTTATAGGAAAAAACCGGACTATTGAGAGTAAAACAAGGGGATTGCTATGACATATTCAGAAAAAGAAATAATGGAATACATAGAGGAAGAGGATGCCAAGTTTATAAGGCTTGCTTTTCGTGATGCATATGGAATCCAGAAAAACATATCAGTTATGCCTAGTGAGATACACAAAGCATTTAAAGACGGCATAATGATAAATGCAAAATCCATAAGAGGATTTGAAGGCTGTGGTGATGAGATATTATACCTTAAGCCGGATCCGGATACACTTTGTGTGCTTCCTTGGAGACCGGATTCAGGACGTGTTCTCAGAATGTTCTGCGACGTTTGTACGGCAGATGGAACACCATTTGAAGCAGATACCAGATATATACTTAAAAAGGCTGTAAAGGCCGCAGAGGAAGCCGGAATAGAGTTCAGATTCGGTTCAGAGATGGAGTTCTATCTTTTCAAAACCGATGACGAGAATAATCCGACAAAGATTCCTTATGATGAGGCAGGATACATGGATATTGCGCCTCTTGACAGAGGAGAGAATATCCGTCGAGAGATATGTCTCACAATAGAGGAAATGGGCCTTACTCCGGAAAGATCACATCATGAGAGAGGTCCCGGACAGAACGAGATCGACTTCCATTATGGAAGTCCCCTTAAGGCTGCAGATCAGATGACCACATTTAAGATGGTTGTTGCTACTGTTGCTGACAGGAACGGTCTCTATGCGGATTTTTCACCTATGCCTATATCAGATAAGCCGGGTAATGGATATCACATCAATATCTTTGCAAAGGATAAGGATGGAAATGATGTGGTTAAGTACGTTGCTGCCGGAATACTTGATAAGATCAGGGATATAACCATATTCCTTAATCCTACGGATTCATCCTACAACAGATTTGGTACCGGAACTGCGCCTACTAAGGTTAACTGGTCTAATGTTGCGGGCTCTGAGCTTATGCATATAAACGATAAGGAGAAGCAGCCAAGGGCTGAACTTCGTTCTCCTGATGCACTCAGCAACCCATATCTTGCTTATGCACTTCTTATCTATGCAGGACTTTATGGAATTGAGAAAAAACTTGCTCTGCCTGAGGAGATGGATAGTGATACTGCATATCTGCCAAAGTCCAGAAAAGAGGCTATCAAGTTCGCAGAAACCAGTGACTTTATTAAGTCTATCCTGCCGAAGGCGGTAGTTGATAAGTATCTGTAATTATTTTGTGTAGAGAGGCTTCCGGAGTTTTATGAATAGCAGAACTTCAGATAGATTTTCGATACTGATAGTATCATCATCTGAACAATTTAATATGCTAGTCGAGAAGGCTCTGCCTGAGAGAACATTTAATGTTATCGAGATCAGGAAGAGTGCGTCCAGTGCGAGACGCGAACTCCTTGTAAGAGACTATGATATGATCCTGATCAATGCTCCTCTTTCTGATGGACTCGGAACGGACTTTGTTAAGGATATCGTTGATAAGCATAGCTCAGGAGTTGTTATGGCTGTACCGAGTGAGATTCATAGTGACGTGATGAATCACCTTATCAGCTATGGTGTTATTACGATACCAAAGCCTGTTAAGAGGGGAGAACTGGATCGAAGCATAAGGCTTCTTCTCGCACTTAATAAGAGGGTTAAGACTCTGCATAAGCAGATGAGAACTCTCGAGGATAAGATGGAAGAGCTGAAGGTGGTAAGCCGCGCCAAGATTATTCTGGTCGGACGTGGAATGTCCGAGGAAGAAGCTCATGAACATATTATCCGCGAGGCCATGAACAGCGGCCTTACAAAGCGTCAGGTGGCTGAGGATATAATAGGCTGATGAAGGCCGATATAAAAAGCAAAAAAATTATTTAAAAAAATTATTGACAAAGAAAAAACATAAGAGTAATATAACACACAGTTAAGACAAAGGCGTCTTAGAGGTATTACCTCTAGGACGCCCTTTTTTTTGTTCAAAATGATTGTGAAACAATTAAGGAGGATATAAAAAAATGGCAAAGACAAATGTACCTGAACTGTTTGGTTCTCTTGTATTTGACGAAAGAGTAATGAGAGCAAGACTCTCTGATGATGTTTATGCATCACTCAAGAAGACAATTGATCAGAATGTAAGACTTGATGAGCATGTAGCAGATGCTGTAGCTGAAGAGATGAAGAGCTGGGCACTTGAAAACGGAGCAACACATTTCACACATTGGTTCCAGCCACTTACAGGAGTTACAGCTGAGAAGCACGACAGCTTCATTACACCATCACCTGACGGCGGAGTACTGATGGACTTCTCCGGTAAGGAACTTATCAAGGGTGAGCCGGATGCTTCATCTTTCCCTTCAGGCGGACTTAGAGCAACATTTGAAGCAAGAGGATATACAGCTTGGGATCCTACATCCTTTGCATTTATAAAAGATCATACACTTTGCATTCCAACAGCTTTCTGTTCTTATTCAGGAGAAGCACTTGATAAGAAGACACCACTTCTCAGATCTATGCAGGCTATTGATAAGCAGGCAAAGAGAGTTCTGAAGCTTTTCGGAAATGATGATGTTAAGTACGTAAGAACAAGCGTTGGTCCTGAGCAGGAGTACTTCTTAGTAGACAGAGAAGTTTGGAATCAGAGACCTGACCTTAAGTATACAGGAAGAACACTTTTCGGAGCAATGCCTCCTAAGGGACAGGAAATGGATGATCATTACTTTGGTGTTATCAAGCCAAGAGTAAGTGAGTTCATGGAAGACCTTAATAATGAGCTTTGGAAGCTTGGTATTCTTGCTAAGACAGAGCATAACGAGGTTGCGCCGGCACAGCACGAGCTGGCTCCTATATATTCAACAACCAATGTTGCAACAGATTCTAACCAGCTTACGATGGAGATTATGAAGAAAGTTGCAGCCCGTCACGGAATGGAATGTCTCCTTCATGAGAAGCCATTCGCAGGTGTTAACGGATCAGGAAAGCATAATAACTGGTCTATCGGAACAGATACAGGAATCAACCTCCTTTCTCCGGGAAAGACACCTTATGAGAACGCACAGTTCCTTCTTTTCCTCTGTGCAGTTATTCAGGCGGTTGACGATTATCAGGATCTTCTTCGTCTTTCTGTTGCAACAGCTGGTAATGATCACAGACTTGGTGCTAACGAGGCACCTCCTGCAATCATCTCAATCTTCCTTGGAGATGAGCTTACAGCAATTCTCAATGCTATAAGAGAAGATAAGCCATATGCAGGTACAGAAGATGTAGTTATGAAGCTTGGTGTTCATTCACTTCCAAGATTCAGACGTGATACAACAGATAGAAACAGAACATCACCATTCGCTTTCACAGGTAATAAGTTCGAGTTCAGATCACTCGGTTCTTCAAACAGTATCGCATGCTGCAACATCATGCTTAACGCAGCAGTCGCAGAAAGCCTTCGTCAGTATGCTGATGAGCTTGAGAAGTCAGATAACTTTGAGGAAGATCTTCATAAGCTTATTAAGAGAGTTATCACAGATCATCAGAGAATTCTCTTCGATGGAAACGGATATGGTGAGGATTGGGTAAAGGAAGCTACAGAAGTAAGAGGCCTTTCAAATCTTAAGACAACAGCTGATGCTATGCCACATCTCTTAGATGAGAAGAACAAAGAGATGCTTATGGCTCACAAGGTATTTACTGAGGCAGAGCTTGAGTCAAGATGTGAGATCATGCTTGAGAACTATGTAAAGCAGGTTAACATCGAAGGACTTACAATGGTAGATATGGTTCGTAAGAATTATCTTCCTGCAATCGAAAGATATCTCTACAGACTTGCAGAGACAACAAAGCTTATGAGAGAAGTAAGTGCAAATGTAAAGTGCAACTACGAAGTAACTACAATGGAGAGACTCTCAGAACTTACAGATGCTATCCTTACAGCAGTTGTAAAGCTTGAGGATGTATTAAAGGAACTGAAGACAAAGGAAGATATCTTTGATTCTTCAGCATATGTAAGAGATGACCTTCTTCCGGCAATGGATGAGCTTCGTAAGTATGTAGATGAAGCTGAGATGCTTACATCACAGAAGGATTGGCCATTCCCAAGCTATGGTCAGTTACTTTTCAGCGTAAACTAGCTCCAAATATATATATCAATATATCCCCTGAAGATGCTGCCCTTGTGGCAGCATTTTCTTTTGGTTATCTGTGGCAGGAGCATGGGAAATCCTTCTGTTAAAAAACAGCAGAATATGGTATATTTAGGCAGGAAGTATTTTGTGTTTTTGGGGCGGGAACAGTTATGAAGAGTTTTAGGACTAAGGTTACAGTTATAATAGTTCTAGCAGTGCTTGGCAGTACAGTATTACTGGCGTTTTTCAGTTATCAGAGAGCCAGAACGAGCCTTACTGACCAGCTGGAAGATAACTATGGAGTAGCAACGCAGAAGTATGCCCTTGAGCTTACTGCCTGGGTTAATACCAATGCGACGATCATAGATACCATGGCGGCGGAAATAGCAGTCAATGGTATATCATATCAGGACTACGATGCATTTCATGAATATCTTAGACATAGCAACGAACTGCTTAACAAGAACGGCTATGTTTATGATGTCTATTTTACATATCCCAACAATTTTATGGTATGTGCGTCTGATTTCATGGCAGACGGCTCGGTTGATTTCGTACATGAGAGAGAGTGGTACACGACTTCTGCCCTTACGGGAGAGCTGTTTTATTCCACACCATATCTGGATTCAGATACGAAAAAGCCGGTTATAACAATTTCAAAAGCTGTTTATAAGGACGGGGAGCTTCTGGGAGTTCTGGCGGCCGATATATTTCTTGATGTTCTGGTGGATATGATAAGAGAGGCTGATGTTGCAGAGGATAGCTATGCCTTCTTAATCGATCAGAATATGAGAATGATAGTTCATCCAAATGAAGCCTACAGCTATGATGATATGCCTCTTAATGTTATGGATGTTCCGGATGCACCTTATGCTGATCTGATTAAGAATATTCAGTCCGGTGATGAAGAGATGGTATACATCAGAGACTATGACGGAATAATGAGAGGGATAACATTTTCCAAAATGTCTAACACCGGATGGTATGTGTGTACTGCGACAAGCAAAGCTGTGCTTTCGAGAGATGTTTTCAACATGATGAGAGGCTTTGTTATATCAACAGTAGTGGCTATTGCAATCGGTGCTCTGGCAGCCATGTTCCTTGCAAGAGTTCTGGATAGGGTAAGTGAGCAGGAACAGGAATATAAGCAGCAGATGCTGAAGCTGGAGAAGCAGGCGGCAGATGAGGCAAATGAAGCAAAGAGCCGCTTCCTGGCGGATATGTCCCATGAGATAAGAACTCCTATCAATGCAATCATCGGCATGAATGAGATGATCCTCCGGGAATCGGATAATAAGGATATTATAGGATATTCCCACAATATTAAGCAGTCAGGACATAACCTGCTGCAGCTGATCAACGGAATTCTGGACTTCTCCAAGATAGAAGACGGAAAGATGGATATAGTTCCGGTACGTTACAACGTGTCTTCCCAGATATCATATTTAAGAAATTCAATTGCTGAAAGAGCTGCAGCAAAGAATCTGGAGCTTGTTTTTGATATTGATCCAAAGCTTCCATCGGAGTTATATGGTGATGATACCCGCATCAATCAGATAATCATGAACCTTCTTACAAATGCAGTGAAATATACGGAGAAGGGAACAGTAACTCTTCTGATGGAAGGTAAGGAAAAAACAGAGAAGGAATCGGGTACCGGAATCCTGCTTCATGTTGAAGTTAAGGATACAGGTATAGGCATAAAAGAAAGCGATATGGCCCGTCTCTTTGAATCCTTTGAGAGACTGGATGTGGTAAGAAACCGCAACATAGAAGGAACAGGTCTGGGAATGACCATTACAAGGAAGCTGCTGAATCTTATGGGCAGTGAGCTGGTTGTGGAAAGTGAATATAATGTTGGAAGCACCTTCTCCTTTGATCTGTGGCAGAAGATAGAAGATGAGACACCGCTTGGGGATTATAAAGAGGCTGCTGCTTCCGATGGAAATGATGAAACCTATAGTGAATCCTTCCGTGCACCGGATGCCCGTATACTCGTGGTAGATGATACGGAGATGAATATCCTGGTAGTAACCAATCTTCTGAAGAAGACGGAGATTCAGATAGATACCGCCTTAAATGGACCGGATGCCGTAAAGCTGGCTGAAGAAAACCGATATGATATTATCCTTATGGATCAGCGTATGCCGGATATGGATGGAACCGAGGCTATGAGGCTGATAAGAGGACTTGAGAATAAGCTTAACTGCAGTACGCCTATCATATGTCTTACTGCAGATGTCATAAGAGGAGCTAAGGACAGATATCTTCAGATGGGATTTGATGATTATCTTACTAAGCCTGTGGAGGGAGCTCTTCTTGAAAAGATGATAAGCAATTATCTTCCGGATGAGAAGATAAAGCCGGTTAGGGATGATGGAAATAAGGAAGTGCAGATAGACAGTGCTTCTGAAGAACTTATAAATGCACTTAAGGAGGCAGGGGTTGAGACTGAGGAAGGACTTAGATTCTGTGCATATGATATGGATATGTATAAGTCTGTTCTGGAAACCTTTGCAAAGGAAGAAAAGAATAAGATAGAGAATATCAGAGTAAGTTTTATGGCAGAGGACTGGAAGAACTACGGAGTATATGTACATTCTCTGAAGAGTTCATCAAGAACCCTGGGAGCTTCGGAACTTGCTGATATTGCTGCGGGACTTGAGGCAGCAGCAAAGGAAGAGAATATAGAAGAGATACGACGTCACCATGACGCTGCCCTTACAAAGTATGAGGAGCTGGCAGGGGTGATAAGAGAGAACATGAATATATCAGATTCAGATGATCCTTCAGATGATGAAGAGATAATGGAATTCTTACCTGAATAGGTTTGTAATATGACATGGCTAAGGAGGCAGAATTTATGAGTATTATTGTGACAGCCAGACAACGGGGAGCAGAGGAAGAATATACATCACTGACAGAGAATAATCTTTCAGTTACTATGATTCCTGATGCGGGAGATACTGTATTCAGCATTACTGCAGAAGAAGACTTTACGGGAGTTATCAGATTTGCCGTGACAGGTGACAGAACTCCTTCACCGGAGGCAAGATTCTTTCTTCCGGGATTTATGTATGGAACAAACAGAGGAGAGGCTCCTCTTGTTGTTGACAGCAAGGCACCGAGACTCAGAATGGAGGCGGATTTTCCGGCACATCCATGGTGGATGGTGAGAAGCGACAGATTGTCCCATCCTACAGCACTTATGTATTTAGATGGAAGAATAACGGGATTTGCAGCATCTCCTTATTATATTTATTCTGAAGGCGATAGAAAACAGTGGAAGCCGGGACTGGCAGGAGAGTTCGATCAGTACTGCGGTTATGGCTGCTCATTGGAAAATAATGAAGTATGGTACACTCTCGGATATGAGAATGCACCTTATATGTTTATAGATTCTCATAAGATCAACCCAAGAGCCGAGATGGGGGAAAACTGTTTCAGCATAAAAAAAGGAGAATCGGTTACAGTCAGCCTTCATCTCTTTGATATGCAGTCAGAGGATGAGAGGGGCATACATGATATTCTGAAGTGGGTATATGAGAATTATCATGAGAGTCCGAGAAAGAGAAGTACTGTACAGGAGACTGTACGTGATATGGCCGAAGCCATAGCGGATAATGCCTGGATTCCGGAGAATCACAGCTATACCTGCTTTGTATTTGATAAAGGAGATTGTTTTGAATACAGACTCCTGCCATCCATTTCCTGGACTAACGGACTATCTGCGGCAGCACCTATGCTCTTTTCTGCCCACAGGCTGGAAAATGAGAAGATGAGGAGTCAGGCTGTTGACTGTATAGATCATATAGTGCACTGCAGTATAAATGAGAAGAATGATCTGCCATTCCTGGTGGAGAAGGAAGGCGTATGGAGTAATTCAGGCTGGTGGTATGAGAAGCAGAATACTCCGGGACACGTGGCTTATCTTATAGGTCAGAGTGTTTATCTTATTCTTCGTGCATATGCATGGGAGAAGAAGAACGGAACAGAACATGCGGACTGGCTGGAATTTGCAAAGAGAGTTATAAGCCGTACTGAGCAGGGGAGAAATCAGGATCACGAGTATCCTTATGTATTTTCAGAGAAGACGGGATCCGGAATGGAATATGATTCCTTCTCAGGTGCCTGGTGTATGGCAGCTGCAGCATATTACTCATATCTCACAGGAGAGAGAGCCTATGTTGAAGCTATGATGCAGAGTGAAGCCTGGTATCATGATGCATATATCAGACATGAGGAGTGCTACGGCGGACCTCTGGATATAGATAAGAATATTGATTCCGAGGGAATACTCAGTTTTATACGTGCAGTGAGATATCTTCATGAGATAGTTGAATCACCGGAAGATAAGGAAAGACTGCTGAATCATATGAAGGATGCCCTCTATTATGAGTATACCTTTAAGTTCTGCTATAATTCACCGATCAAGGTTCCACCACTCAGTAAGGTGGGCTGGTCAAGCTGTGGAGGAAGCATAACTTCTGTTACAAATCCTCATATTCATCCAATGTCTTCATCTATACTTGATGAGATGGCATATTATCTGAGATTCCGTGATGACAGCTATATAAGAAGCCGTATGGAGGATACTATTCTCTGGAGCTGCCAGTGTCATAACAGCTTTGACAAGGAATTTGATTATGGACGAAAGGGCTGGATGTCTGAAAGATTCTGTCACAGTGAGGGACTGCTTACAGAGACTTATCCTGACGGATCACCGGCGTCTACCTGGTTTGCACTTATGCCATGGGCCTGCGGCTCAATTCTTGAGGGACTCTGCGGAGAGGTGTATGATGGACGATTATAAGAGAATTTGGGCATACTCCAAGGATAACCTGATGACAGCTATGAGAAGCCTTGGTTTTCCTGATGAACTGGGAGAAGCAGTGGCGAAGAATCTTGGAAGCCCTAAAGCTATGGACAGGATGACTTCATATCTGAGAAATGTCAGGCCTACAACTCCGGAACTGGTGGTTGATGAGATGCTGGCGATAAAGAGCGTGGTCGATACATGGAAGGCGAGGAAAGAAAGCCTCGCAGCCAATGCGGCATATAATGATGTGCTGAATTATGGATTTGGCGATGACGATGATGATTACGACGATATAGAGGATTGATATTCGTAAAAATATTATAAAAAATTTTTTAAATTTTATACCACTGGTATAATGACAAATAAGGAAACTTATGTTATTCTAGTTTACAGTTTTTGAAAAAATATAGGGGTGCGTAGTAAACCCCGGAAAGGAAAAGATATGTTCACAACTACAATAATTACAAATGTTAATAAGATTAGAACAGAGGTGACACCTACAACTATCACAGGTGATTACCATGATTTGTTGTGTGCATATAAGATAAGCGTTTTCAGCGTAAAGGGGGACGGCTGCTAAATTAAAGTTGTCTCATTACTCATGATACTTTGAAGGTATACCGCTTATCTTGCATGCGAAGATGAGCGGTTTTTTATTTTGTTTTACATTTTGGAGGGGACATACCATGCATGAGTATATGATGCCAATGATTGACACAGTGGGTACAGGCAGAAAGATAACTGTACTTCGCAAGACAGCAGGTCTGTCAGTAGCAGATCTGCAGAACATATTTGGATTCACAACACCACAGGCTATCTACAAGTGGCAGAGGGGTGTTGCGCTTCCAACAATTGACAACCTGGTCGTACTAGCAAACATATTCGGAGTATCTATGGACGAGATAATCGTGCTTGAGGCTTCGGATGTATCAAGAAGGACGGCTTAAGCTCATAGGAACTGCATCAGGTCTGAGCAGAATCGGACCTGATGAATCTTATGAATGACTAGAAAAGGAGACAGAACTTTGAAGCAGGACAGTAAATTATCAAAAGCAGCGCTGAGACAGCTGAAGGAATATGGGGTAGATCGGGAAGACATTCTTCTTGAAAGCTCTATCGACCTTTCATTTGACAGTGAATATATTTCGGGTTTCATTATTCTGACAAAGTCGGTTGTCGGCGTAATGCAGAAAGCACTTCCGAAGGATCATGTTTATTACTTCAGAGGTGTTGAGAGAGCTGAGGACGAGTCTCTGGAAGATGGCGGAGCATTTGATATACAATTCTTTAATATTGATAAGCTGAAACATATACATATTGAGCATTTCATAGATACTAATATTCTGACTGCAGAATATGAGGGAAAAGCCTTAAGGCTGGCAGCATTTACGAACAGATTTCAGGAGGAAATGAACGTCTTTTACAGACAGCTTAAATCCTTCGTAAAGGACGGTGATACACCTGTTCATGAAGCTGAAGAGGAGGAAGAAGAGGAAAGCAGTTCTAAAAAGAAGAACAAGCGTTCCATCTTTGGCAGAACTCTTAAGTACTTCCTGAGATACAGACTGGAAATAGTAGTGCTCTGTCTGACATATACCCTTACAGCAGTTGTAAGTATTGCGTGGCCATACCTTATAGGTAAGGTACTTTTTGACCACGTACTTGAAAAGGACGATGTATATCTTTCAGGATTCGGATTAGGAGGGAAGTATACGCTGGCCCTCCTTATGCTCGTTTTAGTGATGATAGGTGCAAGACTTATTGCCGCCGTTACAAGCTGGCTGCAGATATTTGTTATGGCAAAGGTTGCCAGCTCAGCTGTAAGAGACATTAAAACAGATGTATTTGATTCCATGAGCAGACTGTCTCTCAGCTTCTTTACAAATAAGCAGACTGGCGGTCTCATGACAAGAGTTCTCAGTGACTCGGAAAGAGTAAGAGAGTTCTTTATAGATGGTCTTCCTATGATATTCGTACATGGAATGACCATAATAGTAACCTTTATAGTTATGTACAGACTTAACTGGCAGATGGCTCTTCTGGCCTGCATACTGCTGCCGCTTCTTGTCTTTATGACAGTTAAGCTTCGTCCTGGTCTCTGGACCCTTTCAGGCAAGAGACATCGTGCCGAGAAGGCGGTTACCAGCAAGGCCAACGATAATCTTACAGGAGCCAGAGTAGTGAAGGCCTTTGGACAGGAAGGTGCTGAAATAGAAAGGTTCATGCATCCGAATGAGAAGCTCTGCGAAGCGGAGATCAACATAGTCCGCCTCAGAAACCGTTTTGCCATTATGTATAACATGGTCCAGGAGATATCCAGCATATGGATATGGATAGCAGGTGTATTTTTAGTTCTCAAAACAGATAAGATAGACCTCGGTGTTCTTATAACCTTCGTCGGATATGTTATGCAGCTTAACGGACCTATGAACTTCTTCTCATGGGTATTCCGTATGTGGTCTGACAGTATCAACTCAGCTGAGCGTCTGTTTGAGATAATCGATGCTATTCCTGAGATACAGGAAAAGAAGGAACCGATAAAGCTGGATAAGCCACGCGGTGAGATAGAACTGAAGGATGTAACCTTTGGATATAAGGCAGGCCGCCCGGTACTTAAGAACATTAATCTTAAGGTCAGGGAAGGTGAAATGTTGGGAATAGTAGGACGTTCCGGCGCAGGAAAGTCCACCCTTGTTAATCTCATTTCCAGATTATATGACGTAAATGAGGGTTCTATAAAAATAGACGGAAACGATGTTAAGGATCTGGCTTTAGCAGATCTTAGAAGAAATGTAGCCATGGTCTCACAGGATACTTATATCTTCATGGGATCCGTCGCGATGAACATCGCTTATGGAAATGAAAATGCAACGAGAGCTGATATTATCAGAGCTGCCAAGCTGGCCAGCGCTCATGATTTTATATCAAAGCTTCCGGATGGCTATGACACCATAATCGGAGCATCAGGAAAGGAATTATCAGGAGGAGAGAAACAGAGAATCTCCATAGCGAGAGCGATACTTGCTGATCCGAAGATACTGATCCTGGATGAGGCAACAGCCAGCGTTGATACAGAGACTGAGAAAGCTATTCAGAATTCACTGAAGCTTCTGGTGAAGGGAAGAACAACGCTTTCCATAGCACATAGATTATCAACACTCAGGGACGCAGACAGACTGATAGTTATTGACGGTGGCCGAATAGTTGAAGAGGGAACAGAAGATGAACTGAATAAGATCCCGGACGGAATCTACAGAAGTCTTCTTGAACTTCAGAATAAGGCACTGGCTCTTCAGACTAATTTCTAGGTTGTTTAAACAGGAGGGGATATGGCAGAGAATTCAAATAATCAAAACAACACATTAAACATTTATGAGAAAAAAGCCGAGGAAATGACGGCGATACATATAATTACAAAGAATGATAAGTTCGAAGAGACCGAGGGCGGTTTTGTCAGCCTTGACTATGATGGGATTCACTATGATCGTGTCAAGGTTGTAAGACTGTTTCCGTTTACGGATGCTGACAGATTTCTATCTATAAGAGAGCATGGAAACGGAGAACGTGAGATCGGTATAATCGAAGACCTTGACAGCATGAGTGATGAAACAAAAAAGATTCTTAAAAAGCAGCTGAGGCTTAGCTATTTTACTCCGGTCATTAAGAAGATATACAGCATAAAGGATGAATACGGTTATGCGTATTTCCATGTTCTGACGGATAAGGGTGAGTGTAAGTTCTCAATAAATATGGGCTCAAATGCAGTCGCAAAACTCTCAGATACAAGACTTATTATAAGTGATGTGGATGAGAACCGTTTTGAGATAAAGGATGTGGATGAGCTGTCACATAAAGAAAGAAGAATGCTGGATCTGTTTCTGTAAATAGCGAGGATTACTAGTTATGATATTACGTTATATACTTCCGAATAATATAGAGAAGGCTGTGGAACTTTCGGAAGATGAGAGGATATATTATGCGGTTCCTGTAGATATTGATGAAGAAGGGAATTGGTCGGACAACTCCTATCTCGTGGTTACCACAAAGAAGATATATATATTCAGAGGAGAAGAAAAAAGAATATTAGACATTCACGATTTCGAGAAGATTACAGCAGAGCCGGGAGTCGGCGGAGGTATTCTTACCGGAAGACGTGATGGAGCGGATCAGGTACTGGTTCATTATTCTGCTAAACATAGAGGCAGATATGCTTATATAGCACGAGGCCTGAATATTCTTATATCAGGAAGATATGAGGAGGTTGAAAGCAGTGAGTACGAGAAGATATGTCCAAAGTGCGGACGGGTTATTCCGGGTACAAAGCAGTGCCCGAAGTGCTCTAAAGAAGGTGGCTTCATAAGCGTATTCCTTAAGATGGCGAAGCCATATAAGAAGGATTTTCTGGGAGTATTCTTTATCATGGTACTCGTAGCAGTTACCACACTTCTTAATCCGGAGATCCAGAAGCACCTTATCAACGACGTTCTGAAGGAAGGCGGAAGCCTGAAGAGTGCACTTATATTTCTCTCCATCATGTTCTCTCTCAGTGTTACTATAGTAATATTGAATATTATGAAGAGTAATGCGACGGCGAGAATAGGTGCGAGGATATCTGCGGATCTCAGGGTTGCACTCTTTGAGAAATATCAGAAGCTGCCGCTGGAATTTATAAATGACAGAAGACCGGGAGAGCTTCTTAACAGGATCATTCAGGATACCACGTCCATAAGAGGATTCATGGAAGATGTATTCTGCAACCTTTTTGCTATACTCTTCATATTTATCTGGGATGTTATCTTTATGCTGATGCTCAACTGGAAGCTGGCACTTATGACATTTTCAACTGTGCCGATCCTCGTGGTGATCATTCTTTGTATGAGGAAGACTATTGAAAGGATATTCCATCTTCAGTATAGAAAAAATGATGACGTGGCAAGTGAGCTTCAGGATGTTATATCCGGTATGCGAGTTGTAAAGACCTACGGTAAAGAGAAGGAAGAATCAAAGAGATTCAAGCATGTTTCGAACGGTTTTGCTCTTGTACAGAGAAGAAATGAGAGGTTCTGGGCGCTTTTCGATTTCTGCATGAATATCCTTATGGGTGCCGGAGTTGTAATAGTTGTCTACTTCGGTGGAGGCAATGTATTTAAGGGTGAGATGTCAGTAGGTGAGCTCTACCAGTTTATATCCTACACATTACTTCTTTTCCAGTATATCGGATGGATGGACAGAATACCGCGTGAGGTTTCAATACTCACAAGCTGCCTGGAAAGAATATATGATGTACTTGCTCAGGATGTTCCTGAGGAACCGGAAAAGGTTAAGGATATAGATATTAAGGGTGAGGTTACATTTGACCATGCAACCTTTGGTTATAAGTCCTATCAGCCGGTACTTGAGGATATCAACGCCTGCATAAAACCGGGTGAAATGATAGGCATCGTAGGTGCATCGGGAACCGGTAAATCTACGCTCATCAATCTGCTTATGGGCTTATATGAAATTGATGACGGAAGACTTCTTATAGATGGAAATGACCTAAAGGAAGTAAGCAGAAAGTCTTATCATTCACAGATAGGTGTTGTACTTCAGGAGACATTCCTGTTCTCGGGAACGGTCATCGACAACATCAGATTCTCGAAGCCTGAAGCTACGATTGACGAGATTATAAGAGCTGCAAAGCTTGCAAATGCCCATGACTTCATAAGTAAGCTTCCTGACGGATACAATACTTATGTAGGTGAGAAGGGCTATACCCTTTCCGGCGGCGAGCGTCAGCGTATAGCCATAGCGAGAGCCATACTTCCGGATCCTAAGCTTCTTATTCTGGACGAGGCTACTGCCAGTCTGGATACGGAAAGTGAATTCATGATCCAGAAGGCACTTGAAAGACTGACCAGCGGAAAAACAACATTTGCCATTGCCCACAGGTTGTCTACTCTTAAAAATGCTGATAGAATAATGGTCATAGATGGCCATCATATAGCAGAGATAGGCACACATAAAGAACTTCTGGCTCGAAAAGGTATATACTTCAACCTTTTCACGGCTCAGATTTCATAAGGGGACGCAGGTGGAGTTATATAAAGACATAGAATTAAAATACCCATTGAGGGATTATCAAAACCGAGTTTTGGAACAGATGCAGTATATGCTGAAGGACGGACGCCTTCATGTATCTGCCGCTCCCGGAGCGGGAAAGACTGTGCTTGGACTCGAGGCTATTAGGCGCCTTGCTTGCAAGGCGCTTATTCTTGTGCCTACAATTAATCTCAGGAATCAATGGAAGGAAAGATTCCTCTCTCTTTTTGTGGATGAGAAGAAGGAGGGGCTGCTTGAATACTGGAATCAGAACTTTTCTACAGATCTGTCGAACCCGGGTATCATAACCTGTTCAACTTATCAGGCACTGTATCAGCTTTATGGTAAAAGCACAGAGGAGACTTCTGAAGACAGTGAAGAGACCGGTGAAGAAAGCACAAGCACCGAAACAGGAAGTGAGAAGTTTAAGCAGATAATAGAGCAGTATAAGTCTCTGGGGATACAGGCTATATGCCTTGATGAAGCCCATCATTTAAAGAGAGAATGGTGGAAGGCTCTGACGGAGTTTGTGGGAGATATGAATGCGGCTCTTATCGCCCTTACAGCCACGCCTCCGATGGATACTTCCAACATAGAGTGGAAGAGATATATCCAGCTCTGCGGTGATATAGACTTTGAGATATCCATTCCTGAAATGGTAGTTAAGAAGTGTCTGTGCCCGCATCAGGATTATCTATATATCTGTAAACCTACTGCAGAGGAAGAATCAAAGGTTAAGCAGGAAGTATACAGGAATAAGGAATGTGAAATAGAGATTCTGAGAAGCAGGGCTCTTTATAATGCAGTGAAGAATCTTAGCTTCTTCATTAATCCGGAAGAGAATAAGGATATCGTATTAAAGAATCCTGATTATATATCAAGACTGATAAGTTATGCGGCATATATAAAGCTTACTTGTCAGGTGGAGCTGGAGGAAAGCAGGGAACTGGCTGAAAAGGCTTACAGTATTTGGGATAAACGTATAGAAAATATGGTGCAGACAGAGACGGAAAGTCTTGGGGCATCTGTTTTTTCAGGACCGGAAAAGCGTTATGATACAAGCTGGTTTCTGCCGCTTATGAAGGATATACTTGAAACAGATCCGGGAAGCTATCCTGAGGAACTGAAGAAATGGCTGAAAGAGAAGCTTACCAACAATCATCTTATGAAGGATGGACGTGTTAAGCTGAGCTTTGGTACGGATAATACAGACAGGATATTAAAGGGGTCAGCCTCTAAGTTAAATGCGATCGTAGATATACTTGAGTCTGAGTCCCATGTCTGCGGAGACCGTCTCCGTGCATTGGTTCTCATGGACCATATCAGGAAGGAAGATATATCGAAGGTGGAGACTATTGAGTCTCTTACAGACCTTGGAGTTTCAAGTGTTTTTGAAAGACTGAGAAGACAGGAGCATCTGGGAAATCTGGAGAAATATCTGGAAGCTGATACGGAGGTTAATCCAGCAGCAAAAAGAGTATATAGAACGAGACTGGGTGTACTTACGGGAAGTCTTGTGATACTGCCGGACAGTGCAGTAGAAGAACTCCTTCAGGATGACAGCATGAACTGCAGAGTCAAGCCTCTCGGAGTTACAGGTTACTCAACAATAGAGACGGGTTCAGACAGCAGCGACATGATAGTATCCAAGGTGACTGAGCTTTTCCAGAAAGGAAAGATAGAGATTCTTATAGGTACGGCAGCACTTCTCGGTGAGGGCTGGGATGCACCGGCGGTTAATACACTTATCATCGGCAGCAACTCGGGAACCTATGTAAAGACCAATCAGATGAGAGGCCGGGCTCTGAGAATTCCGGGCGGTGATGAAAACAAAGTCTCTAACATATGGCATCTTCTGACCTGTTCAGATAATCTGAATTCTTCAGGAGAAGAGAAGAATATACGCCAGAGATTTGACTCGATCGTAGGACTCAGCATGGATGGCCGAAGGATAGAGAATGGAATAGAGAGACTTAATCCGGGCGGACTCAATATGTATGACAGTGATAACTGGAACAGGTTCATGCTGGAGAAGTCCCGTGACAGAGCATTTGTAAAAGACAGATGGGAAGCTGTGCCGGTGGTATTCGGTTCTACAGAAGTGCGCAATGTTGTAAATGTGGCGGAAAGACGCTTCAAGGGAGTAAGTGCCGGTAAGTCCCGCCTGAAGAAAAAGGAGATACTGTCCGTTGCAGATGGTTTATTCAGATTAATGAAAGAGAAGCACCTCATATCAGCTTCTTCGGAGCTCAGAACAAAGGATGATTCCGGTAATCTGGAGTTTTATCTGAAACATGCAGGAGAGAGGGACAGCAGACTTTATGCAGAGTATCTCAAACAGGCAATGGATGATATAATATATCCTAAGTTTATGCTGCGTTTCGGATTCTTTGGAAAGAGATACTGTCCGGTACCGGATGGCTTTGCAGGTAAGCAGGATGCAGCCCGGGAATATATGAGACATATAAAAGGCGCAAAGGAACTTATCCAGACAAATACGGATTCCGGTAAGGCGATTCTGCTGAAACAGAGACTTATGAATACTTCTGCCGGAGGAGTAAAGGTTATAAAAGAGCTTTTGTGATATACTAGAGAAAGGTTATACGTGAAATGTTTAAATATGCATTCTTTGATCTTGACGGCACACTTACGCAGTCAGAATTTGCAATCATTAATTCTGTTGTCTATGCCATGAAAAAAATGGGTGTAGAGATAGAGGACAGGGAAAGTGTAAAGAGATTTATCGGTCCGCCGCTTATGACATCATTTAAGGAATTCTATAACATGTCAGAAGAAGAGGCGAAGCAGGCTACAGCATATTACAGAGAGTTTTATAATGCAGGTGAAATGTTCAATGCACCGCTTTATGAGGGGATTGATGATACTCTGAAACGCCTTACGCAGGAGGGAGCAGAACTCTATGTGGTTACATCCAAGCCGGCAGTCTTTGCTGAAAAGATAACAGAGAATTTCGATATTCTGAAGTATTTTAAAAAGGTTGTGGGGCCGGATCTTAAGAACGCTGATCCATCCAAGAAGGATCTTATAAGAATGGCAATGGAAGATATCTGTGGTGAAGATGGGGAGATCACAGATGAGCTGAAATCACAGTGCATAATGATAGGGGACAGACATTTTGATATAGATGGTGCAGTACTGAATAATATTGCATCAATAGGTGTTCTTTATGGCTATGGTTCAAGAGAAGAACTTGAAGAAGCAGGAGCAACATTTATAGCAGAAAATACAAAAGAAGTAGGAGATATAGTTTTAGGTATTTAGTTTTAAGGGGGTTCAAAATGGCAGTAAAAACAAGGGTTACAGAAGTTCAGGTTTTCCGCAGCGGTGCAACGGTTACAAGATGCGGAGAAGTAAGTCTCACAGCAGGAAGAAATGTTGTTTATATATCGGGAATGACTAACAGTACTGTTTTTGACAGCTATAAGCTGAAGTTCCCGGAGAAGGTAAGGGCAGTCAATATTCAGATAGTAAGTGATCCTCTTCCTGATGGAGATGAGAAGAAGGAATCAGAGGTTATAGCAAAGCAGCTTGATGAGATCGCATATCAGATAGAAACAACAGATATGATGATAGAGCTGAGAAAGAAAAACAGTGACTTCGCCAACAGATCCAATATATCTGTAGAGGAGCAGGAGAAGATACTCTCCGCTCTTCCACAGCAGATTCTTATGCTTCATAAACAGAGAGATGAGCTTGTTGAAAAGCAGACGAAGCTTACTGAAGAATATAATAAGGCTGTAGAGGAAGAGAAGAAGCCGGTTATCATAGCAGAACTTAGCAGTGAAGAAGCCGGAACAGTTCCATTTATTCTTCAGTATCAGGAGAAGGACAGCTGCTGGGTACCACAGTATGAGATTCAGTACAGAGACGACAGAAGTCCTCTTGATGTAAGCATGAAGGCTCAGATAAGACAAAACTCGGGAGAAGACTGGAAGCAGGTCAAGGTTACACTTTATACAGGCAACCCATCCATATCAAAGGATCTTCCTGTTATAGCACCTATAGAGCTTTCCATATATGAACCTCCTAAGGCCAGAGCTGCCAAGGGCATTATGCCTATGGATATGATGCTGGGAGCAGCTGCAGGGGCAGCTATGGAATCATCAGCAAATATGATGATGGGTGCTGCCATGGATGTTGCAGCTCTTAAGATGGATACTGCAGAGGTTTCTGAGGAAGAGACTATGACTGCATTTATCCTTCCTAATCTGCGCGATATTCTTACAGATACAGACGGAAATATGGCAGACCTTCAGTCTTTTAAGGTTAATGCGGTATATAACGTACTCAGTGTACCATCAGTTGATAATAAATGTTATCTTACAGCAGAAGTGGTGGCTGCTGACTGGCCGCTTCCGCCGGCAGATGCATCAGTATATATAAGGGATACATTTGCAGGAACTGTCTATGTGGATGCAGCAGCAGATACAGAGAAGATACTTCTGTCTCTCGGACAGGACGAGAGGCTTACGGTTGTTCGTACAGAAGCACCTAAGAAGCTGCAGGATGTATTCTTAAAGAATCTGAGAAGATCAACTTCTAAGATCAGTATAAAGCTGGTAAATAATTCTTCTGAAGCTGTAAATACACTCGTTATAGATCAGATTCCTGTATCAACGGATAAGGTTATAGTAGTTGATCCTGTTCAGCTTTCCGACGGAATCGTTGATGATGAGACAGGCGAAGTTAAATGGAATTTACTGACTGACCCGGGTAAGACAGTTGTCTATGAACTGGAGTATAACGTATCCTGGCCTAAGGACAAGAGAATGGGTGAACACAGGAAGAACGTTGTACGGAGAACGGCGACGGTTTCTTCAGGAAGCCAGTTCTGCCATACCTGTGGTGCAAGGATGAGCGGCAAGTTCTGTCCGGAATGTGGTGCACCGGCAAATTAAGAGACTATGTGTGAAGGCAGGAGAATACCGGAGAATAAAGGAGATTGACAGTTGGAAGAAAATGATATAAAGGTTCCGGAGCTCACGACTCTTTGTTATATTGAGCATGATGACTCTTATCTTATGATGCATAGAACCAAGAAGGAAAAGGATATTAATAAGGATAAGTGGATAGGAATCGGAGGGCATTTTGAATATGGTGAGAGCCCGGATGAATGTCTTCTCAGAGAGGTGGATGAAGAGACCGGACTTACCATTACATCCTATACTGCCCGGGGCGTAATAACCTTTATATACGGCGAAAACGTGGTAGAATATATGCATCTGTATACGGCGGATGGGTTTACCGGTGAGATTCACGAATGTGATGAGGGTGAACTGGTATGGGTTCCAAAGGAGAAGGTTATGGAACTACCTATCTGGGAAGGTGATAAGATATTCTTCAGGCTTCTGAATGAGAGAAAAGATTTCTTTTCACTGAAGCTGGTGTACGATGTTGAAGGGACTCTTCTCGAGTGGGAGGTTCACTAAGACTAAACGGACGCTGACAGGTATTTATATAAGTGGGGTATTTATATGGTTACAGATAACTTGGATAGATTGGAGCGACAGGTAGCTCTTGATAAAGAGGAGCTGAATGCGCTCATCAAAAAGATAAGGGAGGACGCAGGTAGTGGCGGCCTTCAGAGTGATCCTGTAATAAAGAATCGAATCAGAAATATTCAGGATAATCTATATTATCTCGAGGCTCAGCTGGATATCGCGAGACGTGAGCTCGAGAGTCAGGCAGCGCCGTTTGTCCGGAAAGCGGCAGAACCGTTTGTGCCGAATCCGTTTGCAAATAATCCTACAGAGCCGCCTCAGGCTCAAACACCGATGAAACCAGCACCGTCTGCAGCACCGACACCGATGAAACCAGCACCGTCTGCAGCACCAACACCGACGAAACCAGCACCGTCTGCAGCACCAACACCGGCGATGACGCTGAATGTGCCTTCAAACGTCTACAAGTACACCCCGGATGGCGCACAGGCAGACAAACTCTC
>ONEC01000179.1 GCA_900316715.1 uncultured Eubacteriales bacterium | reverse complement strand
GGACTCATACTTGTCTTAGCTATAAACAGTTTTACTCTCAGAAATGCAGGTGAGGGAATAAGCTTTTATCTCCTTCCAAATGTAGACAACATCAAGCATGTCGGAATCATAAAGGTAATTACAGCTGCCATGAATCAGGCATTCTTTACACTGAGTATCGGTATTGCATCCATGGAAGTTTTCGGAAGTTATATGTCTGACGAGAATTCTATTCTTGGTGAAGCAGTAAAGATCTGCAGTCTGGATACCTTTGTTGCTATTGCATCAGGCTTTATCATATTCCCGGCATGTTTCTCCTTTGGAATTCAGCCGGCAGAAGGTCCGTCACTTATCTTTGTTACACTTCCATGTGTATTTATCAACATGACCGGCGGAAGAATATGGGGACTTCTGTTCTTCCTGTTCATGACCTTTGCAAGTTTCTCAACGGTTACAGCCGTATTCGAGAACCTCGTATCTTCATGCATGGATAACTTCAAATGGGGAAGAGTGAAGTCAGTTATCATAAACTGCGTCTTCATGCTTATTGCAAGTGTACCATGCGTACTTGGTTATAATATACTTAAGAATGTACATCTGATAGGTGGAAGAGATATACTGGATAGTGAGGACTTCATAGTAAGCAACCTTCTTCTTCCAATAGGTGCACTCATATTCCTTATGTTCTGTGTTACAAAATTTGGATGGGGAGCGGATAAGTTCCTGGAAGAGACCAATAAGGGAAATGGTATGAAGCTCAGTCCGAAGCTCATCGCATATTTTAAGTATGTACTTCCGGTTCTTATACTGGTTATTCTTGTCAGCGGACTGATCGGATAATTCTGCAGCAGAAAGGCGTAGTTTGTTTGTGTGAGGCAGTCTATGTGTACACGTTATTTCGTAAAAAATCTGACTCCTGAATTAAGGGAGATAATAGAAGAAGTTGAAGTGTCACCTCTTTCAAGACGCTTTATGCTTTCTGGCAGCAAGATAAAAACAGAGGGTGAGATCAGGCCTACAGATGTGGTGCCTGTTCTTGCTCCTGATACGGATGGGCTGAAAAAGGTATATCCTATGAAATGGGGTTATTCAAATCCATATCACGGCGGAAAGCTTATCCTGAATGCCCGTTCCGAAACAGCAGGAACAAAGCTGATGTTTAAAGAAGACTGGCTCAGACACAGGTGCATCATCCCGGCATCTTATTACTTTGAATGGGAACACATAAAGGGTAATGATGGAAAGATAATAACCGGAGACCGGTATATTATAGAACCAAAGGGAGAGACGGTAACCTGGCTCTGCGGCCTGTACCATATAGAAGAAAATTTCCCGACTTTCGTAATACTTACGAGAGAGCCGGGAAAAGAAATCGAATTTATTCATGATAGAATGCCGCTGATACTTCCGACACATCTTGTTCCTGAATGGATAAGACCGGACTCCGAACCGGAGGAGCTGATGAAGGAAGCATTAACGGATATGATAGCGGAAAAGGGTTGATCCCGCCGCTATTTTTTTATTTCAGATGTCCTCCGCAGAATTTGCAGATCTTAACATCCGGATTCTTATTGCCGCATAAAGGACATATCTTTGTCATAACATTCATAACAACGTCGAGATCCAGATCCAGTTTATCGACGGTTGTTAATTTTTCATCATTCGGAGTGATGGATGTGATATCAAAATCATATACCTGGAACTTTTTGCTCATAAGCTGGTTAACACAGGCTTCGTGCATGGCAGGAATCTCTTCAGTCAGTTTCTTAACTGACTTTCTCTTGCTGCTGCACATCTGAAGCTGCTGAGCAAGTTCGAGTTTAATGATATTTTTTACATGTTCTACAGCTCTTGCATCATTTCCCCATTCCTGAGAAGCAACCTTTACATGACCGGTAACAGTTACAAAAATACCTTGATAAACATTGTCAAAATAAGGTGACTGCTCTGAGAAATCCACGTCAATAGGTTGAATAGTATTGTTGTCCATATCGTTTTTTACCCCCACTTTCCTATTCCATAAAAATAACCTAAAAAGAGTATATCAAGCTATCAGATTATTTTCAATAAGACCGCAAAAATCAGTCAAAAGAAGGTAAAAATTCTCTTTTGTTTAGCCGTTAAATAATCTATTCTAATATTATGAGATTAATGGCCGAATAACTAAATGGAGGTAATGACATGAACGAAACAATAAATGTATTAAAGAACAGAAGAAGCTGCAGAAACTTTAAGCCTGATATGATAAAGGATGAGGAGCTGAAGGCCATCATTGAAGCCGGAACCTATGCTGCAACAGGAATGGGTAAGCAGAGCCCGATCATTATAGCTGTTACAAATAAAGAGATCCGCGACATGATCTCAGAGGATAACAGATCTATAGGCGGCTGGGATGCAGGTTTTGATCCATTCTACGGCGCCCCTGTAATACTTATAGTTCTGGCAAAGAAGGATGTGGCAACCCATGTATATGACGGAGCTCTTGTTATGGGTAATCTTATGAATGCCGCAGAGAGCCTGGGAGTTGCAAGCATCTGGATCCACAGAGCTAAGGAAGAGTTTGAATCCGGCTTCGGCAAGGAGCTCCTTCAGAGACTGGGAATAGAAGACGAGTACGAAGGAATCGGACACTGTGCTCTTGGCTATGCAGCAGCTCCGGCAGCAGCCCCTGCACCAAGAAAAGAGAACTACGTATATTATTTGTGAACCTCTCATCACTAAAGTGACGAGCTTCTAAGAGAAACAATTCTCCGTTTAAGAAGTTTGGTATTTGAGTTTCCACCTGATTATTAGGCAA
>ONEC01000093.1 GCA_900316715.1 uncultured Eubacteriales bacterium | reverse complement strand
TTGCCTAATAATCAGGTGGAAACTCAAATACCAAACTTCTTAAACGGAGAATTGTTTCTCTTAGAAGCTCGTCACTTTAGTGATGAGAGGTTCACAAATGTTTATTTCAGGATAACCGAGAAAGGTTAATCTGAATTCAGGAGGAAAACAATGAATAATAAATGTGAAAAATGTGGTGGAGAGTTGATAAAAGGCTTAATGGCAGGAATGCATGGAGTGTTTTTTTACCCTGATGGAGAGATTAATAAATTAAAGCCCAAAAGAAGTCTTGTTATTTGCTATTGTTGTAAAGAATGCGGAATGATTCAGGGTTTTACTGCTACTCAGCTTGAGAAAATTTAATTAAATCAGTAAGTTTTATTTTATCGTGACAGTTAATTATTTCGGAATAAATAATTCTATGGGGAAAATAATAAGGAGCAAATATGGCTGAGGAATTTTTAACATTAATGGCAGATCTAGATGATGAATCACAACGAATACTATCCGGGTGGTATGAGAAATTGCAGGTTAAAGGCTTTAATGGAGTGCAGACACCTGGTTTACCATTTCATATAAGCTTAGCTTGCTTTTCGCTTGATAAGGAGCAGGAAGTAATCGAAGAAATGAATGAATTGACAGATCAATTTCCAGAGATTCCTGTGCATATGAGTCACATAGGTATGTTTGCAGGAGGGAGAGTTTTATTTGCTGCACCCGATATGAATCCTTCCGACCTTTTGCAGGTAAGGAAAGCGATGAAACCAGAGACTGAGAACGCACGGTTTGTTTGAATAGCGAAGGAGAGTATGAAATGTTTGAAAGTGATTTCGCAAAATGTGAGTATATAGAGAAGGATAATGTGGTTTTTCATGTATGGAAAAAGGAAGCACATTTTGATGATTATCGTAATCCGGTAAATGCATCGCTGGAGATGCTAAGACTTCATAAAGAAAGCATCTTTATTGTTGATGCCAGAAATGGTTTCGAAGATGTAAAGGAAGACGTAGACTGGGGATTCAGCTATTTCCTTCCTGAACTGAAGAAGACAGGATGTAAGATATGGGGATTTATTCTTCCTGAAGTATCTGATATAGAAGGGGAGATTGATCTCTGGACTAAAGAGATAGAAAAAAACTTCGAAGTTATAAGAGCTACATCGTATGATGAGATTTTAAAGCAGGTGAATGCTCAGGGTAAGTGATTTCATGGGCACCTTCCGAAACGAGTATGTTTCGGAAGGTGCTTTTTAATTTAGTCATCAATGAATTCAATTTAGTCATTTTTGAGAAAATGACTAAATTGAATGGACTATTATAATTAGAATCATCTGTGAGATTGTTAGTGTTGGTTGATCTGTGATATATTGAATTTCAGGTGGGCATATAGTACGCGAGAAAAACGAGAAAAGAAATAAAGGGGGAACAGCAATGTATATAGAAACAGACAGACTGATAATCAGATCGATAGAGCGTGGTGATGAGAAGGTATTTGCGGAGATGGCAAAGGACGGAAGTCTCACAGAAATAGGTTTCGATGATAGCTTCTCTGACTGGGCCGGAGGATGGATAGATGAAGCACTTTTGCTTACGGAGAAGGATGATCCCAGAGCCGATTATATTCCTTGTACCATAGTACTTAAATCTACCGGTGAGATTATTGGAAATGTGGGAAACACGTATTATGAAGATACAGATAGTATTGGGATATGCTATTTTGTCGGAGCTGCTTATAGAAGGAGAGGGTATGTAAGTGAAGCGGTGAAGGCATATATTCCTTACTTCTTTGAGCATTACAATGAGGACGAGATAATAGCCACTATTAAAGATATTAATGAACCTTCCTGGAAGACGGCAGAGAAATCAGGCTTTAATCTGATTGAAACTAAGATGTATAAAGACATCGATGATGAGCAGGAAGAGTTATACAGATTTTACATAGCACGCCGCGGATAGCGTAGATTAAAGACAGGAGACTGAAATGGATTACAGCAGAAAGATATCGGAAAGAATGTGGAATCAGCCGGATAAGGGTGAACTGGAAGCTGAACGAGAGCAGACTTTTATAGATGACATAGTACAGAAATCGCATATAGAGAAGGAAATCCTGTCACATCTGGATGGGATAGAGACTGCATTTGACGGCGGTGCAGGATGCGGAAGATTTTCGATACTGCTTGCTAAGCAGGGCATCAAGGTTACCCATTTTGATATATCAGAGCCTATGATCGATAAGGCAAAGGAGCTGGCAGAGAAGGCAGGGGTGATAGATAATATGACCTTTGTGAAGGGAGCATTGGAAGATCTTTCAGCATATGCAGATAAGTCCTTTGATCTTGTAATGTCCTTTGACGCGCCGATATCCTATACTTATCCGAATCAGGAAAAGGTAATCGGCGAACTGGTCCGGATAGCCGGGAAAAGGATTATGATCAGTGTATCCAGCAGGCTGGGATCACTTCCATATCTTGCAAATCCGATCCAGAAGAATCAGTTTATATTAGATGCGAACTCAAAAGACAGCTGGGTACAGTGGTGCCTGCAGTCACGGGAACAGATGATAGAAGGATTCTCTTTTGATAAGGAAAAGCTGATGAAGGCATGTGAATCAGGGCTTATGGGCGATGTTGAGGAGACAAAAGAAGCTTATGACAGAGGTGAAGCACCATGGGTTATAACGTATCATTTCATGCCGGATGAACTGGAGAATATCCTGAAAAGATATGGAGTTAAGGATATAGAAATGGCCGGTCCCGGTGCATTTGCAAGGACTATTCCTAATGAGATACTTGTGAAGATTATGAATGATCCGGAGCAGAAAGAGGAGTTCCTTCGATTCTGTCATATATATGACAGCAGTCCTTATGTCTGCGGAATGGGAAAAGATAACCTGTTTGCAAGAGGTGAGGTGTAATTTTTCACCAGGCTGGGGGTAGATTTGAAGCTTATGCTGTAGTATAATGATTGGCGTATTATTAGACTAATCATTATTAAGGAGGATAAACATAGATGGATTTAATACCTAGCTTTTCGGTAGACCATACAAAGATCGTACCCGGCATATTTACCAGCAGGGTTGATGTTTTAGGCGAATACTACGTTACAACCTATGATATAAGAGTTAAAAGACCTAATAGGGAGCCGGCTGTTGATGTATCAGCCATGCATTCTCTTGAGCATATTATCGCTACATATCTTCGTAACGATGAGCAGTGGAAGAATGAGGTTATCTACTGGGGCCCTATGGGATGTCTTACAGGCTTTTATCTCATACTTAAGGGCAATCGTGCACCTAAGGAAATATATGACCTTCTGCTGAGCGCATTCAAGTCAGTAGAAGCAGCACAGGATGTTCCTGGAACATCTCCTGAAAACTGCGGCAACTATCGTCTTCACAACCTTGAGATGGCAAAGTGGTATGCTAATGAGTTTGCTGCATATCTTGAAGCTAATGCTGATAACGATGCTATCTTCGAGTATCCAAAGGCAGAGCGCCTTGTAACAGATGATGGACAGCAGTTCTTCGATTCATAAAATGTATCGCGGGACGTAAGCATATTTAAGATTAAAAAATCAGGCATTTTCCGGAAAATTCTCTTTTCGGAAGATGCCTTTTTTAATATTATTTTTACTGTTCATACAGCCTGGAATATGTTATGTTTGAAGGGAACAGAATATAATATTGGAGGGACGTATATGGGGAATAATCGTAAGAGAATAGCTATATTTGGAAGCGGCCTTACCAGCAGATATAAGAGGAGTTACTGCAGGGCTTACAGCACAGCAGCTGAAAAACTTGACATAGATCTGGTTGTGTTTAATACCTATGGAATGATCGGAAGAGGAAATGCTCTGACTGATGATTTTGAGTCAGAGATTCTTAATTATATTGACCTGAGTCAGTTTGATGGTATCGTCTATGACAGCGAAGGCTATAATGTTGACGGTATGGCTGATAAGGTTGAAATTAAGCTGAAAAGCGCCAAATGTCCTGTGGTATCCATAAGCAGTAAGGTTGACGGCTTCTATAGTATTGATTTTGATGATGCCGGTGGTCTGCGTATGATGATCGATCATTTCATCAAGGATCACCATTTTACTAAAATAGGTTTTATGTCAGGAAATCTGGATCATCCGGATGCGGTGACAAGACTTGAAGAGTTTCGCTCTGTCATGAAAGAATATGGGATGCCGGAAGATGGTGTCGGCATGTTTGAGGGAGACTTCTGGTTTAATAAAGGAACGGAAGCTGCCCATTACTTCCTGTCACTTGCTGAACGCCCGGAGGCGGTTGTCTGCGCAAATGACTATATGGCGATAGCGCTTACCAACGCTTTCAGAAAGAGGGGAATAAATGTTCCGAAGGATATAGCAGTATCCGGATATGATGGATCAGTAGAGGGAAAAGAACTTCTGCCGCATATCACATCAGTTACACGTGAGCGTTCTGAGATAGCATATAAGGCATTAAAGCTGCTGGTTGATATAGCTGACAATGGTGTTCCGGATAAGCCGGATCTTCGGGTTACGCCGAAGCCGATATATACCCAGTCCTGTGGCTGCGAGCCCCTTGACTACGATCATGTACTTGAGACAGTAGCACGTCTGCATGATGAAAAAAGATATATGAGCTTTGCGGTTTTTGATTCGGAATCAGTGATGCTCCAGCTTAACAGGGTAAAGAGTGTGCGTGGAATGGAGGCGGTTTTCGAGAAGAATTCCATCAATTTCGGAAAGTATCTGTCGTTCTTCCTTATGGTGCATGTTGATTCGAAGGGCGCCCCGGCATATTCCAGTGATTTCACGGGGCCTTCCGGTAATTTTATTCCTGCTGTATGGATAGATAAGAATAAGGAATACGCTGACAGTCCGCACTGTGCAGATACCTCAAGACTCATTCCGGAATCAAGCTCAGACAGAAATCACGTGTACTATGTCATGACTGTTCATTGTGCAGGTAAAATGTTTGGCTACTCAGTTGTTGAGATGACGGGCAAGGATATATTTGATGAGTTCTATAATGTTTGGATGCTCAACCTGGGTATGACACTCAATTCCCTTCAGATGAATGATCATGTTAATAAGCTTATAGGCAAGCTTGAAGGCCTGAGTATAACTGATGGCCTGACAGGAATGCTTAACAGACGAGGCTTTGATAATAAGTCCAGAGAGGCTATAGCTGATTTCCATGAGAGGATAACTGTATGTACTCTGGTTATTGATATGGACGGCTTAAAACGTATCAATGACGAGTATGGCCATAGTGAAGGAGACCGGGCTATTAAGGCACTGGCTGATATGATCATCCGCTGCTGTGATTCCGGAGAGATAGCCGGAAGAGTGGGCGGTGATGAGTTCTATATCTTTGCTCCTGACTATTCAGAGATAAGACTTAACAGATTTATCGAGCGTATGAAGGGGTATACAGAAGAATATAATATGGCCAATACCCTGGATTATAAGTTTGATTTTAGTTATGGTTCCTTCCTGACGGAGACAGATTCTTATGGCAGCATAGAAGAATTCCTTAAGATCAGTGATGCCAGAATGTATGAACAGAAGATGTCAAAACCGGGCAGAAGACGTTAATAGAAATATTAATTACGACCGGGCGGATATTATTATCTGCCCGGCCGTATCTGTTTACAGGGTATGAAAATATTCGTGGATGATCTTAAGTCCTGATTTATATGCTTCCAGATTATGCTCGGAGATAAGGGATATACGTATGGCGCGAGGGATATCGCTGTTTCCGACAACGAATCTCTCGGCTGAGTAAACCTGTATTCCCTTTTCCAGAAGCTCCTTTTCGACATCGGTCGGAGATGGGCAGCCACGCATTTCATCAGGGATATATGCCCATCTGAGTGGGCAGTTCCTGTCTCCGGAGGTTCTGAGACCGGAGCATATCTTATCAAAGATTTTATTTCTTTCCATAACTTCTTTTATACGCAGTTCGCGTATCTTATCAAATTTCCCCAGATTAACAATTCTTGTAAAAAGCTGCATCATAAGTGCAGGCGGTGTTATTACTATGGAGTAAAGGGTGTTGGATACCGCAGTAAAGAATCTTTCCGGAACATGAATAACAGCCAGGCGAAGTCCGGGTGAAAGAATCTTGGATGTGCTGCCTATCATAATGCCGTAGTCCGGAGCGAAAGAGGATATCGGCGGCAGTGGCTTCGAGATGAAAAGAGAATATATGCTGTCTTCTATAAGAGGCAGACCCTTCTTATTGATGTAATCCGCAACTTCACGCCGGGTATCCATATTCATCAGTTCACCGGATGGGTTGTTGAAATCCGGGATCATATAGAAACCCTTAACATCGTGGTTCTTAACTACATAGTCCAGTGACTCTGCCGTAATCCTGCCATCATATACCGGCAGAGGGATAACCTGTATGCCCAGGGAATTTGCGGCAACCTTAAGTCCCGGGTAAGTGACTGAGGTGGTTGCAATCTTATCGCCGGGATGGAAAAGTGCGGCAAGAATAGCAAAGATCGCACACTGACTTCCGGAAGAAAAGAGTATATTTTCCTTAGCGGACTTGAGCCCATAGTAATTAAACCATCTTATGGCGGCTTTGATCTGCAGCTTATCGTAGTTTACCGGTGCGTACTGCATCAGTTTATAGAAGTCCGGTTCGGTGATTATCTCCCGAAGGTAATCGGTGACGGTCTGTTCGATATCTGGATTAGGGAGTATGGCACCCATTTCTATTATCTTATCAGTGGCCTCGCGGATAGTAAGCATGCCCTGGGTGGCAGCATCTGATGAGATAAATGTACCCCTTCCCACAACACTGCATATAAGGCCCCGCTGCTCACAGAGCTTAAAGGCACGGGTGATGGTACTGAGATGGATATCCAGATAATCAGCCAGTTCCCGCTGAGGAGGAAGCTTGGTTCCCGGGGCAAGACGGCCTTCTAATATATCGGTTTTAAGTGTATCAGCCAGAGCTATATATAGCGGAGTATCGCTGTTTCTATCTATCACAGGCTTCCAGCTCATAGGATAATTTTCAAATGAATTTACAGGCATAACATCCTCCTGAATATATTTGAATAGATCAGAACATCTGTCATAACAATATTGTCTTGAAGACAATTTTAATATTGTATTCATCAGAATGCAATGATAGATTATTCGAAAAGAACGAGGAGGAAGAGAATATGTTTGAAGAGAAGATATCAGAACTTAGTCTGGCTACGCCGTCATCATTTATCAGAAGCATTCTTAAAACTACACAGAATAATGATATTATATCCTTTGCAGGTGGACTTCCTAATCCAATATCCTTTCCGAAGGAAGAACTGCAGGAATCGACCAACAGAGTTATTGAGAGTTTTGGAAGCCGTGTTTTTCAGTATTCAGTTACTGCCGGCCTTCCGGAACTGAGAAAATATATAGCGGCACATTTACATGAAACTCAGGAGATGGATGTTGACCCGGAAGAGATAATAGTTACGACCGGATCTCAGCAGGCACTGGATATGATCGGTAAGGTTCTTATCAACCAGGATGATACAGTAATCCTGGAAGAACCTGCATATCTTGGAGCTATTCAGGCCTTCAGTCAGTACAGACCTAAGTTTACGGCCATCCCGCTGGAGAGTGACGGAATGGATATGGAGAAGCTGGAAGAAAAGCTGAAGGAGGGAGCCGCAAAGTTTATCTATACAGTTCCTAACTTCCAGAATCCAAGCGGACTTACATATTCAAAAGAAAAGAGAGAAGCACTTCATAAGCTTTCGAGAAAATATAACTGCATACTGGTTGAGGACGACCCTTACGGTGATCTTAAGTTTGAGGGAAAGCCTTATGGATATATAAGTAAGCATGAGTTTGATGGAAGCATACTTCTCGGAACATTTTCCAAAACAGTAACTCCGGGAATGAGATGCGGATATATGATAATAAGGGATCCGGAGCTCAGATTCCGAATAAATACTGCCAAGGAAGCAGCAGATCTTCATTCGAATGTTTTCTCTCAGTATATTCTTTGGGATTATCTGACTCATAATGATCTTTCTAAGCATATAGAGAAGATAAAACAACTCTATAAGAATCAGAGCAGTGCAATGATAGCTGCAATGGAAAGGTATTTTCCGGAGAGCGTTGAATTTACAAGACCGGAGGGAGGAATGTTTATCTGGGCAACACTTCCGGAAGGAAAGATAGCTATGGAGCTGTTTGAAAAAGCTATAGAAAAACAGGTGGCATTTGTACCGGGTGATCCTTTCTATATCGATGGAAGAGAGGCCAATACCATGAGACTCAACTATACAAACTGCGACGAGAAGACAATAACCGAAGGAATAAGAAGACTCGGTGAACTTATGAGAGATTAAAGGTACGCATTATAGAACTTTTCCGAAGCGTCTTTTGCATGTATAATGGAAATGCAGAAGGCGTTTTTTATTGTGATGAAAGGGTACACATATGAATCTTTACACTGAGTGCTTTTGGGAAGATTGGGACAGAGTAGTCGATATATATCCGGAAAGATGTGATGAACTTCCGGAATATATTAATGACGGAGAGACCTACAAGGTGATCATTCTGGAAAAGGGCATATTAAATATATCCGGTGAAAATGAAGAGAAAGAGGTTAAGGGACCGGCTCTTATCATACTTACTCATAAGGACAGGATAGAGTGTCGCATCATGCAGAAAATACGGGCTTATATACTGTTCTTTAAGCCGTCTGTAATAAGGGAAGAGTTCTCGCTGGACAGGATAGAATCGGGTGAATTTAATGATTCTGTCGGACAGGTAATATATCAGGATTACACGCTCATAAGAGTATTTAATGAATGTAATAGTATAAGCTGCAGGATAAAATCGCTGTCACTTAACGAATTGAAGAAACTAAAAGATCTTTTTACATCTGCGGAGGCAGAACTGAAGGGACAGCGTGATGGTTTCTGGCCGTGCCGGAGCAGGTCTTATCTTATGGAAATGCTGTTCTTCATAGCTTTTACGCTCTATGTGGAACAGGA
>ONEC01000046.1 GCA_900316715.1 uncultured Eubacteriales bacterium | reverse complement strand
AGCAACCGGAGCATAGTCTTTAGCAATAGGAACCCCCTCCTCGGCAACAGGAACACTGTCCCCTTCTCCGAGTACCGCAGTGCCATCTCCATCAACTCCAGCATCCGGAACTTCTTCACCTGTAGCAGGCTCGTCTGGTACATCGCCATCGTTTACAGGCACACCATCTCCTTCTCCAAGCACCACTACACCGTCTCCATCAGCAGTAACGGGTTCATCCGCACGAACATATGGATGATAACTTCCGATAAGCATAGAGGATGCAACAAGTATGCTTATGATCTTCTTATATTTACTTCTAAAAAGCTTCATACTTCATCCTCCTTACTTCCATTCAATAACTGTATCTTTTTCCACAGGATCACTAAAGTTCCAGTTCCAGCTTCCTCCGGCCTCAGGAATAAGCGCAGGCGCTGACGCCTTGTCACCCTTCTTAACATTCTGTGTTCCAAATACACTTCCGTTATACATAAAGGTTACTGTAACCATTCCGTTCAGATATTCCTCAAGCTCTTCAAGAGAAATATCCAGGTCTCTTCCACCTTCGACTATGGCCTTCAGAATCTCAAGAACATTATCCGGAAGCTCATCATAAGCGATATCTCTTGGAGGATACACATAATCTGTAGTCTTATCATCCTCGTAGATAAGAACCTCTTTACCGCGCTCAACCAAGACCTCCGTCTCTGACTTACTTCCATCCTTGTAAACCAGATACGAGGCTACGCTTCCATCGAAAACAGTTATCTTTGTATACTTAATACCATTTTCCTCATATACACAGACACGGAACATGGTACCGCGAACTGACATTGTTGAATTAGGAGTATTGATCTCGTAAGAAGAATCTTCAGAAAGCTTATTCTGAATATCATTTGTGATAGCTCCGCTCTTCAGCTCAACAGTTGTTCTGCTATTCTGGCTGTTGCCCGAAGCGTTGAGAACGAGCTCTGTTCCCTCTTCGAGGTAGATGAACTTATCTTCATCTGCCTGAAGAGTCATAAGCCCGGTTTTAAGTGAAATGTTATCACCGGATTCAAGAACCATATTTACATACGGATCTATATCTCCGATATCTTTTCTTGTAACGGTTGCGTCTCCGTCAACCTCAAATACCTTAAGAATTCTATAAGATTTGTCCTTAAAGACCGTAAGAAATAGAACCAGCGCTGTAATAGCCGCCAGAACTACAAAAGTTATAATTATAACGATAGCCTTCTTGTTCATACCCAACCCTTTTCAGAGAACAAGAACAGGACATATGATGCGCTATATTGAAGTTTCGATGTCAGTAAATTCCCGTGTTCTCTTTTTTTGTATGACTCTGACGCTATTCTTACCATATCCTGTTATCCAGTAACTGAACTCAGCCAGTATAACTCCACTGATAACATCGGCAATAACATGCTGCTTCAGAGTAAGTACAGACATAAATACGAAACAAGGAATGATGATTGAGAAAACCTTATACCACATCGGAATACTCTTCTGCTTTCTGATAGCTATAAAAGAGAACCAGCTGGTCAGACAATGAAGTGATGGGAAAAGATTATCAGCCGCATCAAGCTTATAGAGGAACAGAAGTCCCCTGTTAAATATATCCGTATTCATTACAATAGGTCGTACATTGGTAGTAGGAATACACACGAAGCAGAAGAAACATACAACCTTTGCAAAAAGGTCTGCCAATATAAAATGTCTGGCTTCTTTCTCATCCTGAGTAAATCCCAGCAGATAATTGATCAGCCAGAATATATAACATCCCCAGTAAATAGTGATTGTCCATGGAACAACCGGGATGTAATTATCAATTTTGGTTGTCATATCATAGTGATATAACTCTTTAGTAAATAGTCTTGTTCCAAAATATGTCATCTGGTGAAATGCTATGCTTATCGCCAGAAGTATGATATTGGAACGGCTTATTTTCCTTTGCATTTTTCCCCCTCGTATTTAACCACGATATGTTTACGCCAACTCTTTTTAGACTTCACCAAAACTAATACTACAATAGGAAAGCCATATTCTGCAATAATATTTAAAAAATTTAATGTAATTTTAATACTATTTTACACTGTCTTTACGTTGCTGCATAAATGCCCTTACATTACGGGATTCGTCGAGGTCCAGAGCAAAGCCCAATTTATCCGCAACATATATGGAAAGTTCCTCAAAATAATCATACATAAGGAACAGCTTATTCCACATATCAGCATAATCTCCTGAGGCAAACATAGCCTTAAAACGTGTCATTTCCTCTTCTGTCAGATAATTCTTCAGATACTTTGAAGCAGATCCTGTGGTGACTTTAAAATCATTATCTATTCCGACCTTCCAGTTGATCATCTTCATGAACATATTCATCATGAGTTTTTCCATTGCATTTCGTGCATAGAAGAACTCATCTCTGCAAAGGCCCTTGGTTGCATAGTTGCTGATCCATCGAAATTCATTTACCGTATTAAAGAATTCAAACTCTCCGGGTTTTCTTATATAAAAAGCCTCTTTTGAATCAATATCACAGAGTTCCGGAAAGTTATCCTTATTTATGAGCACTGTTCTTGGCTCATGAAACTCCGTCTGCTCTTTAATATTACTTATATCTATAAATGTAAGGTCTATCCTGTTGCCATCCTTATACTGTGTCAGGTAAGCAAATCTTTTTCTGCCATTATAGTCATAAGGCTCCGCATAGTAGTCATCCGGCTGCTGCATGATTAGTATATCACCAAACCTCTTCATATAATCCTTATCTGTCGTGAATGGCCTTATATCTGTCACGAAGAACGTAACATCGAAATCAGAGTACTTATCATGCACTGCCCCCGGTGTTACATTTGATCCTTCCATGGTAACAGCACGGATTCTCTCATCTTCCTCACCGGTCTTAAGAATCAGATCATACATTTCTTCGTAAGTCATAATATACCTCCAACATGAATCCTGCGCTTTACTCAGGATTTCCGAAACATTATACGTACAGCCGAATACCATTATATCATAAAACATCCCACAAAAGGAAAATGTGGCAGATAACCATCAGATGATTAACTGCCACATTCCCGGATGTAATGTGTAGGGACAAGAATTAACTATTCAGCAAGAGTTTGGGATAGCGCTGAATGTTATTGTGTCCGAAGGGTTTGCTATTTTATAACTGACAGGCTCTGTCTGTCTGCAAAGACTGCAACGAATATCAGGAATACTACACCCTGGATAAGCTGCATAGCCTGTGTAGTGAGACCCATCATAGTAAGTCCGTTATTGAGGACTATATAGAGAAGCGAACCTACTATGATGTTCTCAAATCTAACTTTTGCTCCACCGGATATCGGCATTCCACCGAGTACGAGAGCTATAAGAATCTGTGTTTCAAGCTGGTTTCCAACATTTGCTGTTGCAGAACCATTCTTAACAATATTTATAAATGCTGCCAGACCTGTGATAGCTCCGGCAAGAACATAGATAAGGAACTTCATTCTTTCAGTACGTATACCTGAGAACTTAGCTGCCTTCTCTCCTGCTCCGATTGCCTTTAAGTAGATACCAAACTTGGTAAATCTGAAAACTATGAAACCGATTATCAGCACTGCTGCTGTAATACCAAGTTTTACTGCTGTTGTATCGTAATCATATACTGCCATGCTTGCAGCTACAGGCGAATTAGATGCCATGTACTTTATAAATCCTCTGAAGAGGAACATTGTACATATAGTAACGATGAATGACTTGATCTTTCTGTTTACATAGAAGAATCCGTTGAAGGCTCCGATTGCAGCACCTGCAAGAATTCCTCCTACAACAGCAAGAACCATATTTACTCCCGAAAGCTTACATACAACTATGGAAGCAATACCCATTATGGATCCCTGGGAGAAATCAAGACCACCCATGGTCATTATGAAGAAAACACCTGTTGCAGATATAAGAACTACGTAAACCTGATTCAGAATCAGCTTTCTGCTGCTCCACATACTGCCATGTGTAAGTATATTAAAGATTATGCACACAGCTATAAGTCCGATAATAGGAAGAGCAGAACGGATCATCCTCATGATTGTTTGTTTTTTCAGTTTTTTACCCATGATCAGCCCTCCTTATACCATCTTAGCGATGAGGCTGTTCTCATCCATATCTCTACTTCTCATAAGCTCACCGTTAATCTTTCCGTCTTTCATAACTATTATTCTGTCGCACATACCGATAAGCTCCATAAGCTCTTCAGATATCATAATTATAGATTTACCTGACTTTCTCATCTTGTCCATAAGCTGGTAGATATCCTGCTTTACCTTGATATCAATACCTCTTGTCGGACTATCAAGAACGAGAATATCAGAATCCTTACCGATCCATCTTGCCAGAACAACCTTCTGCTTATTACCACCTGAGAGGTTCGATACAAACTGATCTACACTCTGCATTTTGGTGGACATTTTCTGAGCATACTCATTTGCAAAGACCTTCATCTTCTTATCCTTAAGGATATGTGTCTTGCCTCCAAGAAAATCAAGGGAAGGAAGACAGATGTTATCTCTGATACTCTGATTCATTACTACAGATTCGTTATCTCTATCCTTGGATGTATAAGCAATGCTGTGAGATATTGCTGTAGGAATATTGTTGATCTCTGTACCGTCTGCAAGAGTAACAGATCCTGTTCTGTCAAATGAAGCGCCAAAGCAGGCTTTTCCAATTTCATGCATTCCTGATTCAGAAAGTCCACCGAAGCCAAGGATCTCACCCTTATGAAGATCGAAGCTGATGTCTGAGATAATTCCCGGAACAGATACCCTCTTTACGCTCATAACGATCTTGTCAGATATCGGTTCATCGTAATCAGCTCTATAGTAATTACCTGTAACTTCACGGCCTACCATAAGCTTCTTAAGGCCTTCTTCGTCAATATCTTTACTCTTAACTGTATCGATATAATCTCCGTCTCTCAGAACTGTGATAGTATCAGACATTCTGAGAACCTCAGGAAGATCGTGGGAAATGAAGATTATTGTATTTCCCTCACTTCTGATACGGTTCATATGTTTATACAGCTCCTCACGTCCTTCCTGTGAAAGAGCCGTTGTTGTCTCATCGATAACAACAATCTTAGGATTAAAGTATGTTGCCTTAACTATCTCAACAAGCTTTCTATCCTCGAAATTATAGTTCTCGATCATATCCGCAGCCTTAATACGTTCAAAACCGTACTTCTTAAGTATCTCGGTTGCTCTACGGTTCATGGCACCTGTATTCTTGATACCGAACTTAACAAACTGGTCCTCATGTCCGAGGAATATGTTCTCAGCAACTGTAAGTCCATCAAGAGTTCCAAGCTCCTGAACTATGATCGATATACCTTCATTATTTGCTTCTACCTGATTAGCAGGATCAACTTCCTTTCCATCAAGATAGAATGTACCACTGTCCTTCTGATATATACCGGTGAGGCAGTTTGTAAGTGTAGACTTACCTGAACCATTTTCACCTATAAGTGCATGAACCTCACCCTTTGCTATCTCAAAGGAAACCTCCTTCAAAGCTCTTGTGATTCCGAAGGATTTACTGATTTCCTTTACTTGTAATCTGATATCACTCATCGTAAATCCTCCTTTCTACTTCACTATCTCACCCTTTTCGACCTTAGTAGTCAGAGTAACGATTATCAGAAGTGCAAAACCTGTGATAACGTCCTGAATAGCTGTAGGTGCACCAAGTGCGATAAAGCCGAAGAAGATAATATTTATTACAAACTCACCTATAATGATAGCCGGAAGCGGCATACCATATTTCTTAAATGCAAGGCCGAAGAAACATCCCATTGTAGGAACGAAGTTTCGGCTCATAGATGCCATACCTGTTACAGCAACCATGGAAGAACCATAGCTTATAGTAAGTACTGCCATTATTCCAAGGAAAGCACCGCTGATAACAAATACGAGAACCTTATAGAAATTGACATTAATACCCATGTTCTTTGCAACAAATTCATTGCTTCCGATAGCGTAGGTATATGTACCAACCTTTGTATAATTAAGTAAGATATATGCTACGATAAAAGCCATTACAGCCAGGATAAGATTACCCGGCATCTGACCGAATGCTCTAAGATCAGAAGGAAGTGTCTGCTCAACACCACCTGCTATATAGTTTGCTACGGACTCATATATAAGAGCGAGTCCTGTTGTTACGATCATTGATGGAATTCTGAGCTTAGCATAGAAAACACCGTTAAATAATCCTACAAGAGCTCCTGTTACGATAGCACCTATGATAAGTCCAACATATCCAAGTCCGAAACGATTGGCGAATACACAGCCAACGATTGCGGAAAGCATAATATTTGCACCGATTGAGAAATCGAACATGCCCATTACCATTACAAAGTAAAATCCGACAGCGCCGACTGAAGCCATCAGGGACGCCTCAAAATAGCTCAGCATATTCTTAGCAGAGCCGAAATTATTCGGGGTAATTATCTTGAAGATACCCCAGGAAAGAATAACCAGAAAGATCAGCAGCAGGTAACCCTTCACTTGTCCGGAAAGCTTCTTTCCTACTGTTTCACTTGATCGATTCATATAGATTCACCTCTTTTTTTGCAGAAAATGAGCCGGTACCGCCGTGCGATACCGGCTGCTTGAAGGATTTCTAATATTTTATCTTAACACTGCATGCCGTGTTATTTACCGGACCGCGAAGCCGCATCCTCTATTGAAAGTGAAGCTGCCTTATTCTTAAGTCCTTCCATGTCAAGCTTAGACATTTCAACAAGCTCTTCATCTGTGTAAGGAAGCTGATCTACGAAGTACTTCTCATAATCAGCATAATCTTCAGGAGATGATACATAGAGGTAAGGGAACTTGATGTCTTCAAACTTACCTGAAAGGCCTGTGTAGTTACCCTTGATTGCGTTATAAACTGCCATGAATGCGAAGAGTGGATCGCAGTAATGTCCACCTGACTCACCTGCCATTGTTCCGTTTGAGAGTCTTTCACCAAGGTCAGGAAGGAAGTCTGTAGAAACTATATCGATCTGGTCTGTCTTACCTGCACGCTCAACAGCTGCGATAGCTCCCTGAAGAGGATCTCCACCACCACCTGCAGGAATGATAGCATCAAGGTCAGGATTTGCACTCATAAGTGCTTCTGCAGCCTTAGAACCACCTTCGGATGAGGTTCCGGCATACTGTGGCTCTGAAAGAACAGCCTGATCATCAGGATGCTCGTTATTCCACTTCTCTACGCCTGCCTTATAACCTTCCCATCTTCCAAGCCAGGTAGCATCACCCTGCTCCCAACCGATGAGACCAATGTTTCTGTCGCCCTTGTCAAGTAAGATCTGAACAAGTTTCTCGCCGTTCTCAGGCTCATTCTCATGAACTGCACCTACAAAATATTCAGAATCAACAGCTGCCTTGTAAATATCTGAGCTGTTCTCTTCACTGATAATTCTGAAGAACTGTGCAAGATAAACGCCGTTATCGTTACATGTCTTGATAGCTGAAGCCATCTCTGTATCAGATGAATTACAGATGATGATTCCCTGACAACCAGCTGCACAAAGCTGCTCAACTGATGCAGTAACCTTCTCTGATACGTGGCCCTGATCTACGTACTGAACCTGAACACCGAGTGCTGAAGCAGCCTCATCCAGGATCATCTTACACTGTGAACCAAGTACATCTGTTGAACTCCAGATGGATACACCGATCTTAATCTCACCATCTGCAGGAGCTTCAACCTTTGCTGCTGGAGCAGATGTATCTCCACCTGACTGTGCAGGTGCACTTGTATTTGCTGTACCACCACCGCCACAACCGGTAAGTGATGAACCTATCATCATTGTACTAAGCAGTACGCTCAGCAGCCTTTTTCTCTTTCTCATAGATTACCTCCTAATATGTAAACCCAGTACTTTTTTCAGCATGTTATGTGTACTGCTGAAATAGTTTTTTAGTTATTTTACGTCAGTTCCCTCGCGAAGTCCCCATGTCTTTATGGCATTATAATATAGCTAATAAGTACAAAAAAACATGTAAATTTTTCGGCGGATTGGTAATATTTTATATTTATGACAAAAAAAGACCGCATATAATTACAGTTTTCTGTCATATGCGGTCGAAACGTTCGTTAAATGGATTTGCGGTATTTACTAGGTGAAATACCCTCTACTTTTTTGAAGACCTTCGTGAAATAGAAGTAGTCATTATAGCCTACGATCTCAGATATTTCCTGGATGGACAGGCTGTCATCACGAAGCAGTTCCTTTGCTCTCTGTATCCTAAGAGAAGCTATGTAGTCCGAGAAGTTAACCGAGAGCTGTTCTTTGATGAGCTTACTTAAATGGCCCATACTGATATTATACTTAGCCGATAAAGACGTAAGTGATATATCCTCCATATAGTGCTCTCTTATCTCTGACAAAACATTATCTATCATGCGGTCTGATACGACCGGCATTCTTTCCTCATCAGTTACGCCGTCTCTCTCGTTGATTATAGCAGTCATAACCCTTGACAGTTCTTCCGGTTTAATAGGTTTCAGAAGATAATCATAGGCATGATGCTGTACGGCTTCCTGTGCATAAGAAAACTCTGCATAACCCGATATTATAACCACCTTTGATTCCGGCGAAACCTCAGGTATAGCCTGAAGCAGTTCAAGACCCGACAGTCCCGGCATTCTGATATCCGCAAATACCACATCCGGTTTAAAATGCCCTATTTCCTCTTTTGCTGTAAGTCCGTTATTTGCTGTTCCGATAACATAGGCGCCAATATTCAGTTTATCCAGAAGCTTCTTCAGTCCGAGAATTATCCAGACTTCATCATCTGCAATATAAACATTCAGCATATTATTTCGACTCCCTTATATGATCAGGCACCGAGATCTTTATAACAGTGCCTTTACCCACCTCACTATAAACGCTCATAATATACTCTTCTCCATAGAAAAGTCTGAGACGCTGTACAATATTACTGAGACCTACGCCCTTATTCTCAGTCGGAGCAAGTATATCCTCCCTGAGTTTAGCAAGTGTCTCTTCATCCATACCGGTTCCATCGTCCTGAACAGTGATCTCCAGTCTCTCACCCACGCTTTCGATCTTCACATCAACAGAACCGTCATCCATCTTGCCTTCAAGGCCATGGAATACAGAATTTTCAACCAGCGGCTGAAGGAAGAACCTTATGATAGGTTTATCCAGAACCGCCTCATCAACATTTGTATCGATCATTATCTTTCCCATAAAACGGTATTCGATAATTCTCGCATACTTCTCAATATAAGATACTTCATCCCTTACAGTAACGATATTACTTCCCTTAACCGCATATCTGAAGATGTCTGATAGACACATGGCCATCTCAGCTATACTGTCCTCATCCTTAATAAGGGCCATATCTCTCATACATGACAGCGTATTATACAGGAAATGCGGGTTGATCTGATTCCTGTAGGCCAGTATCTCCATCTTCTGCTGGGAAAGTTCAGTCTCATCGAGACGGATCTTACTCTCCTTTATCTCCTCTATCATACGCTGGTTCTCATCCAGCATGTTGTTAAGACTCGCCGCAACCGTACCTATCTCATCCGAACGTTTCATCTCAAGTCTTCTGTTCGGATGGGCAATGGTCTTTGTAATAAATCTATCCAGTTTCTGGATAGGTCTTGCCATCTGATAGTAAGAAAAGAATATTATTACTGCAAGAAACAGTGATGAAAGAACCGCTGCCAGAATAATAAGATTCCTTATGACGGTACTTCCTGAAGTGTTTCCCGATACGGACACAGCAACCGCAATTCTTATACCATTCTGCCAGTTACCTTCACGATATACATAGTCATCATCCGCTTTAAGATCCGCCATATTCGCTTCCGGAGGAACTGCTCCAAAAGCATGAAATGAAAGATCCAGATTATTGGAATCACTGAGCAGCATTGCAGACATGCTGTCGTTCAGGATGTTATGAAGGGATCCGTCAATCCTCCAGTGTTCAAGGATAAACACACACATTCCTATCTGGTCCTTGTTCATATTATCACTGTAGATAGGATAATAGAAACCATAATAGAAATCATTCTTGCCCGGGAAGTACCAGTCAGCATTCAGATCCTCTTCCTGCCTAAGATAAATCTGCTTTTCCGGAAGTGCCACCGGCTTACCGAGGGCCACCACAGGATTCATATCATTATCAAATATGACAGCAGATACTATCTCCCTGTTTTTTAGTACAATCTGTGAGAAGTAAGATGATAGTTGTGCTTCCTGGACTTCTTTTCTGGAAGCAGCATCATTTGATTCATCAGACACATAATCCATAGTAAGAAAGCGGCATAATGACTCAGCATTATATCGGAGCGATTCCTCATAGAGGCTCAGCTCATTATCCGCCTGCTTTAAGAGACTCTCCGCAAGAGCCTCTGCATAATTATGTGTTGTTTGTTTGACATAGAAATAAGACATGGAAAGGGTTATCGCGAGAACTATCAGAACGACGGATACAATACAGATAAGCTGCATGATAATACTGTTTCTTATCTTTTGAATCACGTTCTTCCCCTTTCACTATATTAAAATTCTTCGAGCACTATTATACAATACGAATATTAATTCTGCCACTTATATTCATGCAAAGTAAAAGGTCTGTTTTTGTTTATATTAATCCTCCAAAGATATTCTGATATTTGTTATCGCACACTGATCTCCTGTAAGTGCAACATATATATTCTCCGGATCATCAAGAATCCTTGATGTACATTCTATGGTAATACCCGCATTTTCAGTACGGGCTGTTATAAGCTTGTCTCTTACCTCAAAGGTAACAGTACAGTCATATCCATCCTTATTAAGCTTCTTCCATGCCTCCCAATCAGCAAAGCCATCCTTCATATTTACCGTGGACTTCACTTCACAGAATTCACAGCCGTCCCAGCATTCACCATCCAGACGCATAAGGGAATAGTCCCTAAAGTTTTCTCCCTTAACAGTTCCGTCATCAGAAGAGAAAATGTTTATAAACGGACAATGCCATACCAATCTTGATGTTGGAAGGCTCATGGTATGGAATGTAATGCTCATGCCATCCTTCAGAGGTATTCCCTCTGTAGAATCTGTACGATAACCGTCCAGCTGTACATTTGGAACATCTCCGGAAGGTCCGTCGATAAAAGTTATCTCAGGAGCTATTCTCGGAATATAGTCGTCAGCTATCCACTCCTCTGACCTTCCTACCATAACATCCGAAATACTGCAGTGTTCACCTGTAAAGCCCAGATATACGAATCTTGAGCTGTCAGGGAGAGCCATAATATACTGAATAGTCAGCTTATTATCTATAACACGTATAAGGGCAAGGTCCTTCTTCTTAACTGCCTCTATACGATATACGCCTTCGTCCAAAGAAATGCCATCCTCAGTCTTATATTTTTCAGAAATGATCTTTCTGCATCCGACATTCTCATAGTTGCCATCGAACCAGGCTTCACCATATTCAAAATATAAAAGATCCTTTATCTCAAAATCATCATCATGATACTTTCCGTCAAGGGAATCAAAGATGATCATGGCCGGATTAGGCACCTCGTCCGAACTTGCTTCTCTGTTAACCTTAAGCTCAATTGAAAGCATGCAAGGTGTAAGCTGAATACCATCTGAAACAAGACTTCTATGGGCTGATATATAGAATTCATTATTACCTGACATATCTTCTATATCCGTATGTTCCTTCATCTCGTAGTCCGAATCCATATCCAGAAGATGAAGCATAATCCTTGCATATGTAGGATCAAACTGTGCACCGATACCCTTTACAAGTTCCTCACGAACCTTATCCTGAGGAATAGGATCACGATAACTTCTCTTGGAAGTCATGGCATCATATGCATCGGCAACCGCGATAATTCTGGCAATATCAGGAATCTCTTCTCCCTTAAGATTGTCCGGATAACCCTTTCCATCATAACGTTCATGGTGATGGCTGGCACCTATGGAGAGGAACGGATATTCCGTTATTCCCTGAAGAATCTTGGAACCCAGAACCGGATGCTGCTTAATGATGTCATACTCTTCATCAGTAAGACGTCCTTCCTTATTGATGATTCTTCCCGGAATACCTATCTTACCAACATCATGCAGAAGTGCCGCATAATATATCTCTTCACATTCCTGTTCACTCTTACCGGCTTCTTCTGCTATCTTCTTTGAATACTCAGCAACTCTCGAAGAATGTCCGTGAGTATACTTATCCTTTGCATCTATTGCATTTACAAGAGCTGCAGCAGTCTGTTCGAAGAAATTCTTCAGTCTCTCATGCTCTTTCTCCTGTATCTTAAAGACTTCTGTCTTTCTGTTCAGATAATGACGTACCAGAAGGGAAAGAACGATCAGAGTTAAAGCAAATATCATCAGGTAAAAGCCCCACTGCTCATAAAAAGCTTTGGTTTTCACGATCCTGAATGATGCTTTCTGCCTTATCTCATGATTTGAGCTGTCCAGAAGATCCATCTCGAACTCATAGTTTCCGCCTCTCAGATTGGTATAACGTACCGGTACCATCTCTGATCTCTTTATGATAATCGGCTCATTATCAGCTCCTATAAGACAGTACTGAATCTCAGGATCATGCATCTTATATGACATTGCATAGGCATAGATAGTAATGTTATCTGCCGTGGAAGGAAGACGGATTATTCCACTATTATCAGGATAGTAACGTTTTCCTTCACTTTCCACGAAAGGCAGACTGAACTTGATATCACTGGACTGAACAAAGAATTCGTTGATATTTACGATGCTTACTCCCCGGCTGCCGGCAATATAGAGATCACCGTTATCATCAAGGTGACTGAATGAGTTGCCTGTCGGAACACTGTAAAGACCATTGGATACATTGTAAAATGAGTATTCAAATCCTGCCTTTCTTATCATATCCGCAGCCTTTGCCACATATATACCGTTAGAAGCAAGAACCCATGCATTTCCTGTTTTATCAAAATACATGTCATAGTTATTGGTATACGGGAAGTTCTTAACTGCATGAAGTTCCCCGTCCTGCATATATTCTATGGAATTGGATGTAACTATCCAGATTACACCCCTTTCCTTATCTTCCTTTATACGCAGCACAACATCACTGGTAAGTCCGTCTTCATGGTATATATGCTGAAGCTTATTACCATCAACGATATAGATTCCGTCACCATCTGAACCCAGATAGTACTTTCCATCTTCAGTTGCTTCAACAGTAAGGATAACTGTGTTGTTAAGGCCGTTCTGTTCGTTGATTATCCTATCAACTTTTCCGTCTCTTATAACTGCAAGGCCACCATTTGTGGCAGCAAGAATAGCGCCATCAGGCGCAATACAAGTACAGCGGATAAAGTTGCTAGGCATACCATTATCTACTGTATAACTTATTATCTTTCCATATGGGGTATAACAGATAAGACCCATATCGTTGGTGTATGTAGACAGCCAGAGATTGTTATCATTGTCCAGCATAATACATCTGATACGGGTATCAGCAAGATATTCCGTAAGTTCATTGGTAACAGATTTGAACTTACTGTTTGTTATCTGAAGACCTGTATCAGTACCGATGTACATCAGTTCATCTCTTCTACAGGTTGTATTGACTACCTTATTCTCTAGTCCGGCACGTCCGGTAAGATCCTGAAACTTGTTGGCCGAAACCTTCATAACACCCTGTCTGCGGGATGTAAACCAAAGATTACCTTCCCAGTCTTCAGTCAGGTGTTCGATACCTCCGTCCAGAAGGCTGTTCTCCAGAAGTATGAAGCCTTCACGCGGATCTGAATAAAATATACGGCTGTTTGTAGTTACCCATATTCTTCCACCTGCATAGAGCAGACGGGTAATAGGTTCTGAGTTATGGGTTCTATCATTGCCGAATAATATGTCCATCTTCTCAATATTTGAAAAGCTGTCTTTAAAACTCCCATGATACACACAGCCGGCATTTGTTCCAAACCAGATTTCTCCTGCTGTGTCAGGACTGGAAAGGATAGCTGTTATAATATCTGTTCCAATATCAGCACTGCTGAAACACTCTGTTACCTTAAGATCCTTGATGTAAAAGAGCATTCCATTTCCGGTAACGCCGATAATATCACCATCAATATCCTCATCGAGCTGCACAATATAGGAATTGAGATTCAGAAAATCCCCCACCTGTCCTATATTCATGTCCTCATCAAAATAGAACAGGCCCTGCTTTGTACCAACGATTATATTTCCGTTCTTATCTTCTGCGATACTTGTTATGGATGATGAGTCAAGTCCGTCTTCATAGGAATAACGGGTACTCTCAGTCTTATCCAGGCAAATGATACCATTATCGTTGGTTCCTACCCAGAGGCGGCCTTTAGAATCCTCAAAAATGGTATTAATACTGGTAAGGCCCTGTGATGAGTCCTGTCGTTCAAAAGTATTGCCATCATACTTTATGAGACCGCTGTAACCACCGATCCAGATGTAGCCTTCCTTTGACGACATAACGCAGTTGGCTTCCGAAGTAGGAAGACCATTATCTGCATTATAAAGTTTGACTGCATAGCCTATTTCATTGATATGCTCTGCCAGCTCTTCGTTGTTTTCTTCTGAAGTGTCCTTTGCATCTCCCGCCGTAGCGTTATCAGCATATGCTGCTTCAGCATCAAAACAAAGCACTGTAAATAAGTATGCTACCAAGAATAATATTAAAAAGTTATGGAGTAATGACTTCCTCTTCACTTTCTGCTTCCTCACGCTTTGCGTACTTTATATAGCAGTAAAATATTATAGTCAGTATTATCGTACACATATCTATTCCATACTTTGATGAAAGATCAAACATTTTCTTTCTTCCCACACGTCCCTCTATTATCTCCGACTTCATGGAAAGCAGTATTCTGTCAATATTGATGCTGTCAACAGAATCATCAAAGTCAAATATCATATAGTTTTTTTCATTTATCTCAGCCATATAAAGACAGAGAATAATCTTTACAAACTCTATCCTCTGCTCAAAAGAAGGATCCTTTGAATATCTTATATCACGAGCCTTCTCATAATACTCTCTGGCACGTGGAACAGGAGGTGGTGTTTCGCCTTTCTTCACACGGGTTTCTCTCGCAACTCTTCTTCCGGCAAGATTCTTCATGCTGGACATGTACTTCTGAAGATTTACATTTATGCTGTCTCCGGTCTTAAGCTCAACCTTCTCCAGATAATCGCAGAGTTTTTCCATAAAAACCTCTCTGGAAACGGCTGACGGATCAACATAAGAAAAGTCCAGATATTCACCTATAATCTTCCCTTTCAGGAAGTCTATAGCTTCATCTTCCAATCCACCCAACGCATAATCTAATAACTCTTTAGCTGTCATTCAAAGCTCCTCCCGGTTCTTCCGCTGAAAATCTAAATCTCAAATCATTCAGTAATCTCCGGATATACCTTGCGGTCCAGTCTTTCCTCATATTCTTCGAGCGGAAGCGGACGATCAAAGAAATATCCCTGAGCTATGTAACAGTTACTCTTTTTTAGAATATCGAGCTGATCTATGCTCTCTACTCCCTCTATAACGCACTTCATACCCATATCATGAGCAAGTGCGATAACGTGTCTGAACATTATATTTGCAACGCTGTTTTCGTCTTCATCCGGCTTTGGAACGAAACCTTTATCAACCTTAAGAACATTCCATGGAATCTCTCTGATAAGATTGAGGGACGAATAACCAACGCCAAAATCATCCACAGCAGTCCATATTCCCTGCTCCTGAAGACCACATACAACTCTTCTCAAATCACGGAATAGAACATCCGTCGTAGTCTCCGTAAGCTCTATCTCTATGTACTCGTGCGGTACTTCATACTTATCTATCACTGATATTATCTTATCCAGAAGATCAATATCCACAAGATGCTTTCTGGAGAAGTTAACCGAAACACGTACTACACTCTTTCCTTCATCCAGACGCTGTCTGATAGTCTGACATACATGTTCAAGCATGTAGAAGTCCAGCTTGCAGATATCTGTATTCATCTCGAGAATCGGTATAAACTCTATCGGTGGAATTATGATGCCATCCTTTATCCAGCGGCAGAGAGCCTCAGAACCTACGATAGTTCTTGACTCAATATCAACCTTAGGCTGGTAGAATACAGCAAACTCTTCGTTCTCCAGTGCATTTCTGAATTCACTCTGAACCTTCTTTACATGAGCCTTCTCAGACTTCATCCTGTCATCATATACAACGATGCTCTCGCTGGCCTGACGCTTAGCCGTATCTCCTGCTATCATGATCTTATCCATGATATCTCCCGGAGACTTAAGAAGGAACGGATTCGGAAGCATATAGATACCTGCAGCCGCAGATATGACAATCTTGCCATCATCAGAATCCCCGTATGGAACCGCTGTACCGGAGAAAATGTCATAAACCTTTCTCTTAACAGATCTGTCAAAGATACCGATAAACTTATCACCGCCCAGTCGGATGATTATTCCCTTATCTCCTATGGCATCTTTAATCATTGTATAATATTTTTTAAGAACAATATCACCGTTTGCACGTCCGACCTCCTGATTAACCATTGTAAAGTTATGAAGATCTATATGAAATGCAATCTTTCCGCCTAATCTGTTCTCAGAATTCTCAACATCAATATAACGGCTAAATGCACGGAAATTCAGATATCCATCCAAATCTGTAAATCCAAATTCCTGCATCATACGAATTAACCGTCTTCTTGTTGCGAAGCCGGTTATAATCCTAACCATAGTATCAAGCTCAGCAAGCTCAGCTTCACTACGCTCCGGTTCCCCTTCTTCACCGTATATAGTCGTAATGATAACCGCCTTGCTCTGCGATACTATTCTAATACGAAGTATGACCTTCGTACCTTTTCCATTATCAAAATCACAGAAGTTCTCTCCAATCCCCTTCTGCTCCATCATTGGAGTCAAATAGAACTCCGTATCACCCTTAGCCAGATTATATGTCTTACATATCTCCTCTATAACAGAAACATAAGCTTCCCTGTCATAAGGCTCTGCATGAGTAACATAAACCAGGCGATCAAGAAGTGATATATACATATCTTTACTACATCCCATAACACCCCTCCGTCAGCAACTAAACTCCCAAATATGCCGCACGGCAATATATAATATATTATAACAGTTTTACGCTCTTATAACATCAAAAATTCTGTTAAACCTTCTTTTTCTGGTTCAAATGCAGTTTTACAAGTTCATCCTTCATGGAAATCTCTGCTATGATATCCTTCATAAGCTTATCCAGCTCAGAACCCTCTTTATAATTCGCCGGTGATATGAAGTTAACACGGTTATCTTTTAAGAGTTCTTCAGCAGTATTCTTCTTATTCTTCTGATATACCGCTATCGAATAACCGCCATTTACCTTAACAAGCTTCATACACGGAACATCCGTTATTCCATCAGCAATATATATCATATTTCTGAAAGGAATCCTTCTCTCATCCTCAGGTATAAAGTCATTCAAGGTCTTATCATCCGAAAGATCAGAAACACCCTTATTGATCCTGAACAGGAACTGGGTCTTGGTCGTATAATTGACCACATTTTTAGGCCAGCAGGCTATGTCATTCTCGTCATACATAAACTCGCAGGCATAGACATCCTTAAACTTCTTATATATACTTGAGCCTTCTATAATCTCCTTAAGACCTGATGAGATTATATAATGCTCAACCTGAATGCCCTTTTCTTTTCCGTAATCCCTGATACGGTCAAACCATTCACTTACTCCATCATAGAACTCAAGGCTCTTGCCCAGCTCTACAAAGTCCTTTCTGTGAATGCTCTTTGCATTTCTCTTTGACTCAAATATCATCTGCCACATATAGGCAAGAACGCCATCCATCTGCTGCTTCTTGGAAAGCTCATTGGAGGCATCCCAGAACTCTTTCTCCGATAACCCCATATTCGGAATGAAAGAATATTCCTGCATGTTCTTTGTGCAGAGTGTTTTGTCAAAGTCATACATTATTGCAATTATAGTTTTTTTGCTCATACCTGATCTCCCTAGATCATCTCTTCCAATATCCTTGCTGCATCTGTAACACAGGCTCTGCAGTTGCCTCTTAAATCTGAGCACATGACTGAGCCCTTATCTGCTGCTTTAAACTTAGCCTCATACTCTTCTATCTTTGCATCAGCCTCATCTCCATAAAGCTTTCTGAGCACGTATTCTGCAGATAAAACAGCCCCGCATTTCCCCATCTTACCGCCTGCATAAGGAACAGCTTCCTTCTTAGCTTCTTCTTCAGTAAGGCCGGCCTTATCAGCAAAGGCTGCCAGCACTGAAGCTGAACACGTATAAAAACTCTTATGATTATTAACTGCCTGTTCTGTACGAGTTGCCATAAGTTAGTCCTCCTTTTTATTCCCATCCCTTCCATACTTCAGGCTGATAGCCCACCGTAGCCTGTCTGCCATTTCTGACAATCGGCTGCACAAGTATCTGCTGATTCTCTAAGATTTTCTCTTCTTTATCCTCATCAGCTATATACTTGATGAGAGCAAGTGTATCCTTATCCTTTGCATTCTCATCAATAAGTTTATCTATACCGCCTACCGCCTGCTTAACAGAGTTAAATTCCCCCTTGCTTAATCCTTTCTCTTTAAGATCTACAAACTGAAACTTTATCCCACGTTCCTTAAAGTATCTCTCTGCCTTGCGTGTATCGGCACTTTTCTTGGTTCCGAATATCTGAATATTCACTATTAATACCTCTTCTCTTTATCTACTACATGATTCAGTGGCTTGCCCTCTACATAGTTTAACAGATTCTCACAGAAGAGTTCTACATTCGTGTCTCTTGTATAGTCTATTGTGAGATTGCCTGCACAGTGCGGAGTTATAAGAAGATTCTTAGTCTTCCATAAACGGTTGTCCTGTGGAAGCGGCTCTGTTCTGAATACATCAAGTGCTGCACCAGCGAGTTTATCTGCCTCAAGAGCATCAGCTAAAGCATCCTCATCAACAGCGGAGCCTCGCCCTACATTTACCACATATGCCTCTTCAGGAAGAAGCGCTATCCTTTCTCCGGAAAGGATTCCTTCTGTCTCAGGAGTCGCCGGAAGTGACATTACCAGAAGGTCTGTCTCCGGAAGAACTGTGTCCAGCTCATCAACTGATACCACCTTATCAAACACATTTTCGCTACTCTTTCCGCTTCTGCAGATTCCTACTATGCTCTTCGGTTCAAAGGCCCTCGCTCTCTTTGCAAAGTTTGTACCGATATCTCCTGTTCCGAGAACTGCTATCCTGCAGCCCTTAAGAGACTTCTGCATAACAGGAGGTCGCCACTCACCCTTCAGAGTTCCTTCGTAATGATATGTCAGCTTTCTCATCATCATAAGAGAAACTGCAATAATATACTCAGCGATTGTAACTCCGTAAGAACCGGAACCGTTTGTGATGATAACGTCTTCCGCAGCAAACAT
>ONEC01000081.1 GCA_900316715.1 uncultured Eubacteriales bacterium | reverse complement strand
TCAGGTCAGAGCGATATATAAGGGGACTGTTCAGACACTACGGTATTAAGCTGGGACAGGTGGTGAACGGCAGCAGACACTCGGCGGAAGTACAGGGTGGAAAGAGTGAGCCGATGCCATCGAAGTACCCGGGAAGATACAGGATAGACCTTCATATAGATGATGATGTAAGCGTATATCAGAATGGCAGGACTTATGGATTCAAAGTATTCATAGTTGGTCCTCAGGATGATGAATGGGCAGACAAGATCATTGAAAAGGTGGAATCAATATCTTATAATAAGGCTAACACAGAAAGGAGACTAACATGAAGAAGGAAAAGAGATTTGAGGTTATTCTGGAAGAGGGAAGTTCACTTTCAGATGATGGAGTAAAGAGAATAATAGTAGATAAGGTAACAGGTGTTTGTTATCTGACCTGGAAATCAGGATATGCTGGAGGAATCACACCGCTTCTTGATTCAGAGGGAAAACCAGTGATCGAAGGAACAGTTCAGTAATATAAAATAATAAGTAAACGATAATAGCACTATCCATATTTTAATGATAAAATGTGGAGGGTGCTATTTTTGTGCCCGATTTAGTAAGCGGCTTTGCACGTCGTGTAAGGCATACAATAAGTATAAGGATATACAGCATGAAGAAACTAACTATCGGAATTATAGCGCATGTTGATGCGGGTAAGACCACGCTCACAGAAGCGCTTTTATATAAGAGCGGCATGATAAGGAAAGCCGGAAGAGTAGACAGCCGCGACAGCTTTCTGGATACGGAATCTCTGGAACGTAAAAGAGGTGTTACGATCGTATCTAAGCAGGCTGTTCTTGAGTATCCCGAGGAGAATCTCAGGGTTACGGTTATAGATACTCCGGGACATGCGGACTTCCGTGCAGATGCGGAGAGAGCTTTCTCTATTCTTGATGCGGCAGTCTTTATCATAAATGCAGCGGACGGAATAGATGATGATACGAGAAGTCTGTTTAAGCTTCTTGATGCTGCAGCTGTACCGGCCTTTATATATGTCAATAAGACCGACCAGCTGATATATAGTGATGAATCAGAAGAAGATTTTAGAAATAGAGTGATAACTCCTTTACTAAAGAATATTGAGGAGAAGCTGCTTCTTCATGGAGAGACGGTGTTCTTAGCGGGAGACGATGTTCCGGATTACGATACCATGGCAGCCTGTGATGAATCTGCTATGGAGGAGTATTTTGAAACAGGGGAGCTGAAGGAAGAAACGGTTTCAGCACTTATAGAGAACAGACGCCTTATTCCTGTATATTATGGAAGTGCTCTTAAGCTGACCGGAATAGATGAGCTTATATCCGGTGTAAAGAGTCTGGGCATGGCACAGTCACAGGATATGACACATCATGATGTGAAGGATCCTTTTGGAGCGGTATGCTATAAGGTTTCAAAAGACGATAAGGGAGTACGTCTCTGCTTTGTGAAGGTAACTTCAGGAAGCATAAAGGTAAGGGAAGAAGTAGAAGAAGAAAAGATAAATCAGATAAGACTCTATAGTGGCGGAACATATAAGCTTCTGGATAAGACAGAAGTTGGAGATGTGGTTGCATTTACGGGACTTACAAAGATATCTGTAGGAAGCGGTCTCGGAATAGATCCGGGAATTATAGAGAGTAATGTTAAAGCAGTGTTATCCTATGGAATCATTCTCCCGGATGGACTGTCACAAAGTGAGTTCCTTCCGAAGCTTCGTGAGATTGAGGATGAAGAACCGCTGATAAATATTTCGGCAAGCAGTAAGAATGACAGAACCCAGATATCCTGTATGGGCGAGTTCCAGCTTGAAATCATAAAGAATATGATAGCGGAGCGGTACGGTATAGATGTCAGCTTTGATGAAGGTGATGTTGTATATAAAGAGACCATTGCATATCCGAGCTATGGAATCGGACATTTTGAACCTCTCAGACATTATGCGGAAGTACATGTGCTGCTTGAGCCTCTTCCGGAAGGAATGGGCATAAGAGTTGGTACGGATCTCAGTTTCGACAGGCTGGGCGCTGCATTTCAAAGAATAGTTATGGATGAACTGAGTCGTGACAGGCTCTATGGAGTGCTTACAGGTTCAAAGCTCACAGATGTGAAGATCACTCTGGTGGCAGGAAAGTCCCATGTGAAGCATTCGGAAAGCTATGACTTCAGACATGCGGCACGGCGTGCGGTGAGACAGGCCCTTATGAAGACAGAGAACGTTCTTCTTGAACCGTTCTTTAGTTTTATAATCAATCTTCCGACGGAATATGTGGGAAGGGTTATGAATGATATTGATAAAATGTCGGGAACAGCCATTCTCTCTGAGAGTGATGAGGATAGCGCAATCCTTACAGGCTTTGCACCGGCTATATATATGAGAAATTATCAGTCAGAACTGACGAAGTTAACTGCCGGAAGAGGCAGGGTGACTATATCCATGGGCGGATACAAGAAATGTCATAACCAGGATGAGGTGGTTGAAGCTTACGGATATGACCCGGAAGCTGACAGAAATAATCCGTCAGGCTCTGTATTTACAGAACATGGAGCGGGGCATTATATACCTTGGAATGAGGTTGACGGCCGGGCTCATGTAGAAAACAGAATGGAAGAGCTCCTTGGGATAGAACTATCCGGTGATGATACAGAAGGAGGAGCGGCCGGTGTGGATGGCTCTGACGGAAGCGGTTCAGGACGAAATGCGTCTGGTAAGAATGGACAAAAGAGTCTTACTGAGAGACTGGACGCCATAGGATATGAAGAGGTTGAGGAAATACTGAATAAGACTCTTGGTGCTAATAAGCATAGTGATCCGCTGGAGAAGAGAAGGCATATTTATAAGAGAAGCAGCTCTTCAAGCAGTCAGGGTACAGGTTCAGGAACCGGAAAGGTTTCAAACTCAGCAGTGAAGCTGAGAAACAATGTGAGCCGTGATAAGTATCTTCTTATTGATGGTTATAACATGATATATGCGCTTGATGAGTTGAAGGAGTTTACGGCTGACAACATGATGGCGGCCCGGGACAAGCTGCTTGATATAGTATCCGACTATCAGGCTGTCAGGGGCATGAATGTGATAGTGGTTTTTGATGCTTATAAGGTTCCGGGACATGGAACAGAGCTCTTTGATTATCACAACGTCCATGTGGTTTATACAAGGCAGGCGGAAACTGCAGATCAGTACATTGCGAAGTTTGCGATAGAGAAGAACAAGCAGTATGACATCACTGTTGCAAGTAATGACGGAATGATCCAGCTCATCATTACAGGAGCGGGAGCAAGGCGTATGTCAGCAAATGATCTGAAGATAGATATAGATGCTGCCAGAGAGTCCATAAGCAGCTTTATAACAAACGATTAAAATGTTAAAAAACACTACTATATTATGGCTATTTTAGGTATAATCATAATATCCAGGGGATTGTGAAAGGAAGGATAGAAGTATGGGTATTTGTAATGTATGTAAGAGTCAGATTCCTGACAATATTCCTGCATGTCCTGTCTGTGGAGCTATACAGCCTCAGACTCAGGGGATGCAGTTTAATTCTGCGCCTCAGCAGTCGATGGGCCAGCCGCAGCAGATGCCGGGCTCACAGCCACAGTTTGGACAGCAGATGCCGGGCTCACAGCCACAGTTCGGACAGCAGATGCAGCAGCGTCCAATGGGCCAGCCACAAGGTCAGCCAATGGGCCAGCCGCAGCAGCGTCCGATGGGCCAGCCGCAGCAGATGCCGGGCTCGCAGCCACAGTTTGGACAGCAGATGCCGGGTTCACAGCCGCAGTTCGGCCAGCAGCCACAGCAGCGTCCGATGGGCGGTCCAGCCATGCAGTACCAGCAGGGCCAGCCACAGTACAGTGTACCTGTAAATCCAAATACAGGACGTGAGAACAGCGCTCCTACACCGCCTGACGAACCTAAGAAGGGACTTGGTACAGGTGCGATTATAGGTATTATTTCAGCTGCAGTACTTATCATTGCAGCAGTTCTCCTTATATTTGTATTCGATGTATTTGGCATGAGAGGTGGAAAGCCGGAAGATGTAGTTCAGAAGTTTATGGATTCATATACAGCCTTTGATGCAGATGGTATGATGGAATGTATGGCTCCTGAAGTTAAAGACCATATGGATGCACTGGGAACAGGGCATTCGATAGAAGATATTAAGGATGCTTTTGAAGATCTTAAGGCTTTCGGTGTTAAGTTTACGGATGTTAAGATAGAAACACCTGTAAAGATGGATGTCGATAAAGTTAAAAAAGAGCTTAAAGACCAATTAGATATAGATGTTACTGCTAAGGAAGCTGTAACGGTTAAGGTAACAGCCAATCTTCATATGGAATATTTAGGTCAGTCTGAAGATATGCCGCAGACTATGGAATTTATAGTTGTAAAGCAGGGAAGCAAGTGGTATATTGCGTACTTTGATGAATTAGATGAAGAGCCTGATATAGAACCTGAAACAGAAACTGAGACAGAAACAGAAACTGAAACAGAAGCAACCACCGAGGTAACCACTGAGGCCACAACAGAAGCAACCACTGAGGCAACAACCGAGGCTGCAACAGTTACCGGTGGACTTGATAAGACTCTGGCACCATATGATATTGATATTGTAGAGAATGTAAATGAGTGGAAAGATTTTGTAACCGGTACAGCTAATGACAGAAAAGCCCAGGGTAACGCAAAGGGTACACTTTTCACCTATGATACAGAACCTGTCACAGATAGTGAATTAGAGTTCGGAAAAGAAAATGGAATGTCACTTGAAGGCTATGAGAAGAAGACCGCACAGTTTGCATTTGACTTCTATGATACGGATGTATTTACTCATGAAGACAGTCCTAACTATTATATCTGGGTTGAAGACTATTATGATGATCAGCTCTTTAATGAAACCTGTGTAGATAATATAGATACATATGGTGAGAGATATAGAAGATATACAATAAACTATAACGGCGAAGAGAAGTATGTTTATCAGTGGATAGAATATACTTCAGGTGAGGATGCCGGATACTGGACAGCAAGATCAAATGTAACGCTTCTTGTTCCGGAAGGTTATGATGGACTTATAGCCGGATTCTCAGCAAGTGATGTTAAGGATGACGGATTGTGTATCTGGGAAAATTATGAAAAGGATAAGTTTTTCCTTTGGAGACTTAACTGATAATACTTGATTATTGGGGAAGGTTTTATGGCTAAAGCTAGTGGGAACGGAGAGGTCTTTCAGACCTCTCCATTAATGGTATTAATGAGTTTTACAGTACTCTGCTGTGGTATTATAGCAGAGACGATTATGATGTCATGGGAACTGTGGGTCATCCCTATTATGCTGGTCGGAGTGTTGGTCAGCTGGGGACTTCATATTACACAGTTCATGTCAGTAAGAGCGCGTATATGGATATACACGCTGCTGATGATGGCATCATTTTTCTTTTATGGAATTCATGTAACGAGTGCATTTGATATGGGCCTTCTTATGGCTCTTATTATAATGATCTTTACCACAACAGGTGAGATAGCAATCATATACATCTGCCAGATAACATATTATACGACACTTTTATATGACATCATTATCATGATTCTTGAAGAAACCAAATGGACAAGCCTTATTATATCAAGAATTGTCCTTCACGTAGGACTCATGTTCCTGGCCGGCTGGCTGGCACGTACTATCATAAGACGCTGGTCTCTTATATTCGGACAGACCGGCAATCGTATTGCTGAGCTTAATGAAAGCACAAATCGTATGAATTCTTTCATGGCAAATCTTTCTCATGAGCTCAGAACTCCTATAAATGCTATCCTCGGCATAACAAATGTAATGCTGGACAAAGAGGATGACAAAGAACTTAAAACAAATATGAATGAGATCCTGAAGGCCGGAAATCGTATGGCTGATCAGGTTGGAGATATTCTGGATTATTCAGAAATAGAGATGGACAGTCTTGTAGTTAACAGCGGTAACTATATGATAGCCTCTGTTCTGAATGATCTTGTTACAGAGCTCAGGCCTATCATTCCTGAAAATCTGGAACTTGTAATAGATGTAGATGCAGAGATTCCGTCAGTGCTTAAGGGCGACCCTGTAAAGCTCAGAAGGATCATGTATCATCTTATTAATAATGGACTTAAATACACCAAGGAAGGCGGAGTATATGTAAAGCTTTCCTGTGTGAAGCAGGAATATGGAATCAATCTCGGCCTTGAGATAACAGATACCGGAGTAGGTATGACCAAGGATGAGCTGGATATGATCTATAACAGATTCTATCAGGCAAAGTCCGGCAGAGAAGTGCGTTCCGGCGGACTTGGAATATCCATGGTCATCGTATCAGGCTTTGTTAAAGCACTGGGTGGCTTTATGACCATTTACAGTGAAAAAGATCAGGGTACTACGGTCAGAGTAAGTATTCCTCAGGAAATTGTGGATGACGGCCGCTGCATGATGGTATCTGATGAGTCAAAGATTGCTCTTGGAGCATATCTTGATATGGGCAAATATTCGAACCCTAATGTCCGTGAATTCTATAATAAGATGATCAAGAGTATTGTTCGCGGACTTAAGACCACTATGCATCGTGTAGATAATGTTGAAGATCTGAAGAAGCTCCTCGACAGAGTGAGTCTTACACATCTTTTTGTTGCTGATGTAGAGTATGACAGAAACAGGGAGTATCTGGAGTCCCTTACAGAAAAGATGAGAGTTGTGGTAGTTGCAAAGGATTCATTTGAACTGCCGACAGGTTCCAGAGCTCAGATCATGCAGAAACCATTTTACTGTATACCAGTAGTTGCTGTCCTTAATGCAGATAAGGACAAGGCACAGGAACCTGAAAGACGTATGAGATGTGACGGAGTCAAGGCTCTTGTAGTAGATGATGAGCCTATGAACCTTAACGTGGCCAAGGGAATATTTAAGCGATATGGTATGGAAGTCAGCACAGCTAATTCCGGTGAGGAAGCTATAGAAATGTGCAGGACTGAAGACTATGAGCTTATCTTTATGGATCATATGATGCCGGGGATGGATGGCGTGGAAGCCATGAAGCGTATCCGATATGATGCGGGAAAGAACAGAAGAGATTTCTCAATCATAGCACTTACGGCCAATGCTCTCAGTACTGCAAGAGAAATGTTCATTGCCGAAGGATTTGATGGCTTTGTAAGTAAGCCTATTGAACTTATTGAATTAGAAAGAGTACTTAAGAAGGTTCTTCCTAAGTCCCTTATAACATATGAATATATCGGAACAGGATATGCACCGGATATAGAAGAGAAGACCGTAGAAGAACCTCGTGAAGAAAAGATAGATCCGGACGCTGTCCTTACCAGTGCAGGTATAAATATAGAAAGCGGTGTAGGCTATTGTGCCGGTGACCGCGAATTCTATAACTCAGTAATTTCTGAGTATGCCGGTGAAGCACTTGATAAGAAGAATAAGCTGGAAAAGTTTCTGGCAGACAAGGATATGAAGAATTATGCCATAGCTGTTCATGCTATTAAGAGTACTTCTCTTATGATAGGAGCTGCTTCGCTTTCTGAAAAGGCGAAAGCACTAGAACATGCAGCCAAGGCGGAAGATATAGAGTTTGTTGAGAAGGGTCATAGTGATATGGTTGATAACTATATTGCTGTGGCGTCAGCAATCAGTAAAGCACTGGGGCTGGATTCGAAGATGATAGAAGAAGCCCGGACAGATGATTCGGAAGATGGTTCAGAAGTTCTGGAGTTTTATCCGGAGCAGTAAGCGGAGGAGTATATGAAACGATTTAAAAGATGGGTATCAGGTCTTTTTAATCAGAATAAAGATGCGCAGGAAAGAATGATGATACTGCTTACGCTTGTTGCTTTGACAGCTCTGTTTGTCATTATGATCGTCGGTATCATTATCGGTGAAAGTAAAGTAGATATCATTACCATGGGCATTGCATTTGTAGTGTTTGGCTTCATAGCGTTTATTGCATTTCACTATGATAAAGTACAGCTGTGCGCAACTATAGTGGCAGTAATCCTTGTGTTTGTGGTCATGCCGGTTACCTTTATAACAGGCGGTGGTATAAACGGCGGTTCCCCGATCTGGTTTATATTCTGCAATGTATTTATATTTATGGTCATATCCGGAAAGAAGAAATGGTTTCTGTCCGGGGCAAACATTATTATGGTCATTGTATGCTATTTTATTCAGTATTATCATCCTGAGATCATTCATAAACATGATGAGGAGATGATCTTCCAGGATTCACTGATATCAGTAATCCTTGTATGTATGCTGGTGTGCTTCCTTATAGGCTTTGAGGTCAGGATACTGCGAGAGGCCTATCTTCGTTCTGAGGAACAGAGAGCTGAGATTGATGAACTGAATAAGGCTCAGAATAAGTTCTTCTCGAGCATGAGCCACGAGATAAGAACACCTATTAATACGATCATAGGTCTTAATGAGATGATCCTGAGGGAGGATATTTCGGATGAAGTTGCAGAGGATGCCAACAACGTTCGTTCTGCAAGTAAGATCCTGCTTCATCTCATTAACGATATTCTTGATATGTCCAGGTTTGAATCCGGAAAAATGGAACTGGCAAATTCTGTCTACAACATGGGCGATATGATATCGGAGATCGTAGGCATGTTCTGGATGAGAACAAAGGAGAAGGGCCTTTCATTTCATATAGATGTGGACCCTAAGCTTCCTGTCGAACTTATCGGTGATGAAGTCCGTATCAAACAGATCCTTATAAACCTCCTGAATAATGCGGTTAAGTATACAACAGACGGCTCCATAACGCTTTCTATTCAGTTTAGTGAGAAAGACAGTAAGCATGGCAGTGTAACCTTTACCGTTTCAGATACGGGTATCGGTATTAAGAAGGAGAGCATTCCTTATCTTTTCACTGCATTTAAGAGAGTTGATGAGACAGAAAACAGATATATTGAGGGTACAGGCCTGGGACTTGCCATAGTTAAGCAGCTGGTGGATGCCATGGGTGGAAGCGTCAATGTTAACAGCGTATATACCAGCGGATCGACCTTTGTAGTGGAGATTCCTCAGGAGATAGCGGGCGACGCTGTGGCAGGAGAGAGAATATTCAGTCCTGATAAGAGAAATGCATCAGAGAAGAGCGTTGGATATAAGAAACGTTTTGATGCTCCGGATGCAAAGGTACTTGTGGTGGACGATAACTCTGCAAACCTTATGGTTGTAAAGAAGCTTCTCCGTGATACGGGAATGCAGATAGATACAGCTCTTTCCGGTGCAGAGGCACTGGAAATGACTCTCACAAAAGAGTATCATATAATCTTCATGGATCATCTTATGCCGGAAATGGATGGCGTAGAGTGCTTCCACAATATAAAGAATCAGGTGGGTGGTTTATGCCGGTCTTCAAGATTTGTTGTGCTTACAGCAAATGCAGACAGCAGGAATAAACAGATTTACGGAGCAGAAGGCTTTGACGGATATCTTGTTAAGCCGACAAGCGGAGAGGCTCTTGAAAGGGAGTGTCTGAGATTGCTGCCTAAGAATATCGTTCATACGGTTTATTCTGATGATAAGATTGTTGAAGAGAGTATGTCCTGGCTTAAGGACCATGAAAGAAAAGAGGAAGTGATAATCTCCACAGACAGTGTGGCAGACATATCACCGGATCTGATCGAGAAATATAATATAGCGATAATTCCTCATAAGATTGAAACGAATGAGGGTATCTTTGCTGACGGTAAAGAGATAGAAGCCCAGGGACTTATCTCTTATATGGAAGAAGATGGAAATGTTGCGAAGAACGTATCTCCTTCAGTAGAAGAGTACGAGGCTTTCTTCGCCAAGCTTCTTACAAGAGCAAAGAATATTATTCACATTTCCATATCAGGCCTTGTGGCATCCAGTGGATGTCCGGCAGCTACTGAGGCGTCAGAAGCCTTTGACAATGTTACGGTTGTAGATTCCGGCCACCTCTCAAGCGGACAGGGACTGATGGTTCTTGAAGCCTGCCGTATGGTAAGAGAGGGCATGAGTGCAGAGACTATAAAGGACAGGCTGGAGAGTAAGAGAAAGAGCTTTTCTACAAGCTTTGTGGTAAGCAGTCTTAAGTTCCTTGCCATGGCCGGCCAGGTGGATAATAAGATATATGTAATGTCCAGTGCCATTATGATGAGACCTGTTCTCAGAATGAAGAACGGTAAAATTTCAGTAGGCAGGATATTCTTCGGTTCCCAGGAGGATTCCTGGAAGAATTATATTGATTCTGAACTGAGATTCTCACAGAATATTGATAAGAGCCTTCTCTTCGTTACCTATGTAGGTATGAGACAGAAGGACCTTGATATGATAAGAGATGAAATTAATAAGAAAGTTCAGTTTGAGAGAATCATATTCCAGCAGGCATCCCCTGTTATAGCACTTAACTGCGGACCGGGAACCTTTGGACTGCTGTATAAAAAAATTAAATAACTTTTTAGGAGAGACAGAATGAACAACAACAGAATTCAAAATGAGGGTAGACTATTAATTGGGGGCATCTTTTTGATTATTTTTGCTTTATTTGGGGGCATCTTTTTGATTATTTTTGCTTTATGCCTTTTTGGACTGAATCATAAATATATGATGAGTGGAAAGGCTCCAAGCATTAATAAAATGTTGTATGATAATGATTATAATCTTGATAGTGAAACTATTCTGAAAGAAGATTATTGTATGCTTACTGTGGATTCATCACTTGGGGAGTTTGCTGAATCCACAAGAAAAATAGGTTCATCAGGAGATACATATTATATTGTATTACTGGATGATAACTCAGTAATGATAGTAAAGGTTGCGAGAAAGAAGGATAATGAGAGACTTGATCTGATTACCAGTGAAACCTATGCTTCGCAGGATTACTATGCTGAGCATACTATTACCCTTGAAGGAAGGGTCAAAACAATAGATGATCCGGATATCAGAACATACTATGATGATGCACTTACTGATCTCGGTATAAAAGGTGCTGAAAACAATAAGATAAAAATGAGATATATTTATCTGGACGCAACACAAAATAAGGAATTTTTATGGATTGTTTTTATAGTGTGTCTTGGTGGGGGGATATTTGTCCTGTTCGGAGGAGCGATATCATCAACAATGGAAGCTTCTCGCAGAAGAAAAGAAGCAGCTGCAGCAAGAGATAACGAGGCTGCTCCATATAATAATGATCCGCATATTAATAT
>ONEC01000011.1 GCA_900316715.1 uncultured Eubacteriales bacterium | reverse complement strand
TGCAGGATCCTCTACTCCGTCGTTGTAATCACCTTTCCAGAACCACAGAGGACTTCGGTCTTTGCTGTCACATCCTCTGTTTTCATACTTATCATTTACCACAAAAAAGCCGCCGATATCCAGAGTCCAGTACGGCATTCCCGTAAGACTCATCTTAATTCCCTCAACAATCTGCTTTCTGAGGGTATCATATGTAGCAGTGATATCCCCGGACCACAGTATGGTTCCGTACTTTTGGATTCCCGTATATCCCGATCTCGTAAGATTTACAACTCTCTTCTCTGAATAGTGTTTTCTCCAGTTCTCATAAATACCCTTAGCATGATACAAGCCATATGAGTTTATCTTATCCCATTTCATGGACCTTCGCGATTCATCCGTTACAACTTTATATCGTTCGATTTCAGATTTCTTCTTCTCTCCGCTCCAATCGGCGTCTGAAAACGGCTCGGCATTATCACACCACAAGGCATCCGTTCCGCTTGCCATTATCTCTTCCCTACACTGTTTCCAATATATATTTACGGCATTTTCATCAAATGCATCATATACATTTGAATTCGGAAGGAGCATGTTCTTCTCTGCGAACTCTTTATAATCCTCCGAATCGGAACTCATATTCGGCCAGATGCTTACCATGAAATGTACATTCTTTGCATGCAACCCCTTTATAGTACTCTTAAGATCGGGATATCGGTTTTTATCAAATCTCTTCTCTCCCCAAAGTCCTTCTTCCCAGCTGTGCCAATCCTGAACGATACAATCTATCGGTATGTTTCTGTTTCTGAATGTTTCAGTGATGCTTTCAAGTTCCTCTGCGGATCTATAGCGTTCTTTACTCTGAATATATCCGAACGCCCAACGCGGAAGCATAGACGGTTTTCCCGTAAGCTGATGATAAAGCTTAACGAGATCTTTTATATTCTCACCCAGAAAAACATAGTAAGAAAGCACCTCTGTACTGTCTATAAAAAACTCTATCAAGTTTTCTTCCGACTTAAATATCTGGCAGCTCTCGGAATCTATCAGAATTCCGTAGTGCCCGGTCGTTACAAGGAACGGGATTGCTATACGCATATTGGATTCATAGAGATACTCCGTATGATTTCTGTAATCGAATACCCCGTCTTCATACTGTCCCATACCAAGCAGCATTTCACTTTCACCGATATTAAACCTGAGTTTTACCGAATACATTTTCCTTGAAGGAATGCTCTTCACGGTTTCCGTATATGATACTTCGCCGTTAGCGGTCATTTTCTTTTTGAATCCGCTCGTGTCGGAAATGTAACTGAATTCCGTCTGAGGAGCAATCTTTACATCCATCTGCTTCAGAACACAGTTTCCCTTCCAATCGAAACCAAGCGGTTCACTGTAGGTTTCGGTTTCGTCTAACTGATATGAAACATGTATTATTCCATCCGCTATCTCTTCAACAATCCTGTCCATCTGTTATCCTTTCAACGCACCGGCTGTCATACCCGATACAATGTACTTTTGTCCTATCAGATATACTATAAGTACAGGAAGACTTGTGAGGAAAATATCCGCACATACAAGATTCCAGTCCTTGTAATACATCCCGAAGAAATTATATACCGAAAGCGTCATCGGCCACTGCTCTGTCTTATTGAGGAAGTAGAGCGGTGACACAAATTCATTCCATGTATTAAGGAATGTAAGAACCGCAGCTGTAGCAACCGCCGGTCTGAGCAGCGGAAGCATTATATAGAAAAACAGCTTTATCGGTCCACACCCGTCTATTACAGCAGCTTCGTCAAGCTCCACCGGAACTTTCGATACAAATCCGTGTATAAGAAATGTCATAAACGGAAGCTGCATTGCTGTGTAAAGCAGTATTATTCCTATAACCGTATTGTTTAGATGAAGGAACTGCAGCACCTTTGTAAGTGCAACATAGTTTATCGGAAGTGTTATTCCGAGAACTATGAACATATAAAAAACTCTGTTAAGCTTTGACTGATTTCTTGCAAGAACATATGCCGCAAGCGATGCAAGAAGAACACAGAGTATAGTCGATCCTCCCGCATATATAAGACTGTTTATAAATGATCTGAGGAGCTTACCCTTCTGAACAACCGTAACAAAATTTTCAAGTTTTATCGGATGTGGCAGCATAAGATTCATGGATGCCGCTGACTTCTTGTCCTTAAAGGCATTGAAAGTTATAAGGAGCAGCGGTATAAGACATATCAATGAAAACAGCCACGCAATTATGTTACGGATAATTGATTGAGTTATCTGCTTATTTTTCATTATTCAACCACCTCATTCCGCGTCATGATCCTTATCATAAAGAAGCCTACTATGATCATAATTATAAACATTACAGATGAAAGTGCCGTACCTACAGCATACTGTCCTGTTCCGAACTTCTTAAATACAGCCGTATAGAGAACCTCTGTTGTGTCTTTTCCCGGTCCTCCGTTGGTAAGTGCATAAACCATGTCAAATACTTTCATACCGTATATAACATTAAGTACCGTCGTGGTTGTAAGCGTTGGAATAAGAAGCGGAAGTGTTATATATCGGAATTTCTGCCATGCACCCGCACCGTCTATCGCAGCCGCATCATAGTATTCCGGAGATATAGACAGAATACCCGCTATAAGTATTGTCATGATGTATCCGACACCTCTCCAGATATCTACAGCCATTACCGAACCGAATGCAAGATCCGGAGATACCAGCCACTTCTTTGCAAGGAAATCCAAACCTATCGACCTGAAGAATGTATTTAAAAGGCCGCTCTTCGGATCCAGTATCGACTTAAATATCATGCCTATGATAAGAGTTGACAGTACTGAAGGCATAAATACAATTCCACGATGCATATTTAAAAACTTGATCTTCTTGGTAAGAAGAAGTGCCAGTGCAAGTCCGATCAGAGTCTTCATAACCGTAGTAATAACGGTAAATGCCAGAGTATTCATTATGATCTTTAAGTAATTTTCATCGAGCGAGAAAACCGTTTTGAAGTTTTCAAATCCCACAAAATGCAATTCATCGGAATATGCCGACCAGTTAGTAAAGGAATAGCACACGCCGATCACACCGGGCAGAAAGAATAATACAAAATATATAATGAGCGCCCCTGCAGCAAAATATGTAGGATATATTTTTCTTTTATTCATATCAGATACCCTTTCCAAAATGGGGTTGCTTAAGTACCTTAAGCAGCCCCATATATTTACAAGTTATCATTCGATATTTACTGCCATGCCGGATCGGATGCGGCCTTTGCCTGCTCCTCACGCAGCTTATCAATATCCTGAAGTACTTCTTCAGGTGTCATTTCTCCGAGGAATAATGCTGACATATCTTTTCCTATATCCATCCATGCAGGGTTGTAATACTTAACTGATGCCTGGAATACCGCAACCTTATCAGGATATCTGTCATAGAAATCCTGTACTACATCAGAGTAAGCTGACGGAGCATTTGTATAAGGCAGCTGATTGAACTTAGCAACATTTTCTGTCATATATGCAAGGCTTTCATCCGAAGCCATGAACTCGAGATACTTCTTTGCAGCTTCTACATTCTTTGATCCAGAGAATATAAATCTTGAAGGTCCGCAGTAGTTAACATTGAGTGACTGGTTATCACACAATGGATTTACGAAGAAACCGATGTTATCTGCCGGGAAGCTTGAGTCAGCCGCATTAACTTCCGCACCGAGTCCCTGATTGTAAAGAACCATAGCGTACTCTCCGCTTGCGATGGCTGCAGGTGCATCCGCATACTGATTTGACATGTAATTGTCACCGAAGTAACCCTTATCAGCCATTTCCTTAAGCTGTGCAAACATAAGTGTAAGCTTTTCGTTGCCTGCAAATGTAGCTGTATTTGCATTAAGTGCATCAGGATATCCCTGATCTGCCTGAGTTGCGGTTATTGCAGCTTCAGTCCAGCATACGTGATGCCATCCGTCAGATACACATTCGTAAATAGGGATAATATCTGCTTCCATAAGCTTATCACATACTGCACAGAATTCAGCGTAATTTGTAGGAATCTCAAGACCATGCTCTTCAAACATTGAAATATTATATCCTACTGCCCAGCAGGCTGATACATCCTGTATAGGCTGTCCGTAAAGTTTTCCGCCTACTGATAGTTCAACTGCTGCCGCAGGATCTACGTTACCTGCCCAGCTTTCACCCGACAGGTCTATTGCATTTTTCTCAACATTAAACTGTGTAACTATACTGAACTGCGAGCTCTGCCCCGCGAAAATATCAGTACACTCGCCTGAATTGATCTTAGTCATGAGAAGACTCTCATACTGATCGGACGGAACAATCTGGTAATCGATCTTAATACCGGTCTCTTCGGTAAACTTCTCACCCAGTTCCATCTCTGCATCCTGAATCCAGTCCTGGCTTGCCATAAATGTAATAGTTACATCTTCGTCCGAACTTGCAGCCGGTGCTTCAGTCTCTGCTTTCTCTGTTTTTGCTTCAGTAGCCGCTTCTGTTTTTTGAACTGTTGTCTCAGGTTCGGCTGTTCCTCCGCAGCCTGAGAGAAGCCCTGTTATCATTGCTAAAGATAATGCCGAAACAATAAATTTCTTTTTCATCTTACCCTCTCCTTCTACATTACATATAACCTCTAAACCATTTGACAATCGATTGTTTCTGTGACTATTATAAATTAATCTTTTTATTCATCGAATGGATAAAAACGGACTGAACTATGTATATTTTTTACCGCATACAGTTGTTTATTTTTCTTATGGGTGTATCATAATGGGGCGTAATAAAAAAAGTGTACAGACAACTTTATTACTTGTGTTTTTCCTTCTTACCGTAATCATTTTCGGCGCATATATCAGCTATTTCCTCAGTTCCGAATCCGGTAAATTGAAAACTCAGGCTTTTAAGACCGTCACAAATGATGCCGAGACCATATCAACCTTTATGGATGAAGAGATAAGCAGTGTATATTCCGTAATCCAGAATATCGCTTATTCCAACCTTGTCCGCAATCACTTCCTGACTTATCTCAACAAACCCTCATCCAATGAAAACGGAAACTACTCCGGTATGCAAAATCTTAAAGAACTTACGGATGTGCTTACGGCCATCATAGGTCCGTCCAGATCCGTAGATCAGATATATCTTTACGCTCTGGATAAGGGCTGTGTCGGCGTCGGACTTGATAATTTCAACTCCACCGAGATCAGTGTTACCGATAAATCCTGGTATGAATCTCTTACCGAAGAGGATTCTAACAAACTCATTTTCTGCGATCATGATTCCCACCTGAAAAAGTATTTTACTTATGAAGAAGGTTCATCCTTTCTTACCATATGTTCATTTTACCAGTCTTCGTTTTACAAGCCTCAGGGTGTAATAGAAGTCAAGCAGTCCCTGGCTTCTCTTACTTCGAAACTTAATAAGATCGGTACGGGAACTTATAAGGAAAGTAAATATATCTATGACAAGAACGGCGTACTGGTATATAGCTCCCACGCGGATAATGATACTGCCGATTATTTCAATGTGCTCAGATCCGGTGACATTGAAAATACGGATTCTGTCCGTCATATAACATATGATAACGACACCCACCTGTTCGCGATAACCTCATCCTATTCGGGATTTACAACTGTCATAGCTATTAAGAACCATGACATCTATGGCCCTGTCTGGGACTTTATCAAGGCCAATCTTCTTATCTTTTTTATATTTGTTTTATTTACTCTCGTACTGTCCTATGTAGTTTCCAGAGTAATCACTTCTCCGGTTAAGAAAATGTACACCAATATCGAATCTCTTCATACCGATGAAGAAAACATACTGACTGATTCACTGGAGGATATTAATACCAATATCATCGAACTCGATTCGCTGTATTCCGCAGTGGTTACCATGCATGAAAAGACCAAAGAATCCATAAAAAGAGAGATAGCTCTTAACAATCAGAATCTCCAGTCACAGATACTTGCTCTCAACTCACAGATGAATCCTCATTTTCTGTATAATTCTCTTGCTACGATTTCTGCTATGGCGGACGAAGGAATGAATGCGGAAGTTATAAATATGTGCCAGACCATATCGCGTATTCTCAGATACATCTCATCCGATAAGGAACATCTGGTTTCTATAAGAGAAGATGTAAGTCATGTAAAGGATTATCTTGAATGCATGAAAATGCGTTACGGAGACGATCTTATATACAGCATAAATCTGCCTGACGAGATGACCGAACTTAAGATACCAAAGCTCTGCCTGCAGCTCATAGTGGAGAACTCAATCAAGTTTGCGACAAAGGGAGTTAAGGCTCCATGGAAAATAGATGTTACCGGGCATATCACCGAAACTCATTGGGAGATAACGGTAAAAGACAACGGTCCCGGTTTTTCCGAAGAAGATCTCACGGAACTGAACCGGAAGATTGCCGAGATAAATAATAACAAATTTCTTCCGAGTCTGGAAATAAACGGAATGGGACTGTTGAATATATATATACGTTTCAAACTGCTTTACGACGGAAAACATATATTCAAAATAGAAAATAACGAAACCGGAGGTGCTCTGGTTACCATCGGCGGTGAACTTGAATGATCTGTTCAACGACAGAATTAATACGGTAATATGACTTCTTGGACAAAACGGAGGACATAGTATGACAGATAACAGATATCCCGTAATCATAGTAGAAGACGAAAATCTCATAGCAAAAAATATTGCCAAGCATATTGAAGCGGAAAATCCTAACTTCAAGGTGGTCGGTATTTATTCCAACGGTGAAGATGCGTTGAATGCCATAAGAAAGCAGCCGCCCGCTGTTGTTTTTACGGACATATCCATGCCCGTCATGACCGGGCTGGAACTTGCAGCCGAAATATACAGGACCATGAGCCATATCAAATGCGTTATTATAACGGGATATGCGGATTTCGAATTTGCCCGCCAGGCCATGCATTATGACGTAAAAGACTATCTTCTGAAACCTCTGGATAAAGAAGAACTGCATCAGGTGCTTAAGAATCTGGAACTGTCCTTAACAGATATATCCAGCAGGATGCATTCCGAAAACAGCAGCGATTCGGCAAAATCTCCTGAAGAGATAGTCACTTTGGTGAAGGACTATGTCAAAAATCATTATTCGGAAGAGATCGATCTTAACTCCATTGCACGAGCCCTGGGCTTTTCATCTTCATACCTTACCAAGGTATTTAATAAAGTCGAAAATACAACCCCGTCCAAAGTTATAAGGAGCTACAGAATGGGTATAGCCAAACAGCTGCTTAATGACAACAACCTGACCATACAGCAGATTGCGTCTCATGTCGGATATAACGATCCGTTTCATTTCAGCAAATCCTTTAAGCAGACCTTCGGTATAAGTCCGACACAGTATAAGCTCGAAATTCAAAGCAGTAACGAAGAAAAAGAGAAGTAGCTTCGCAGCACGCACATGCACTTGGGGGACTGTTTTATTAACAAAAGACAGCCCGAACACAGGCTGATGCGTGCATCAGAGGCGGTTTATGCCGGGTGATGCGCGACATTCAGATGTGTTCGGGCGTTCGTTTTATAATGACTCAGTGACGTCCGTATTAATTACCCGAACTTTTGTAGAAACGTATCGAATACCTCCAGAAGGCGTACGCCAGCAGATACAGCACCACGCCGACTATCGGTGTCAGGTACATATATATCTCCGGGTACTGCTTCATATCGCTCTTTCTGAGCAGATACTGTGCCGGGAAGTAATTCACAAATGCAAATGGCATCACATATATCATTATCGTCTGAATAAACTTACTGAATATGCTTATCGGATATGCCGCAAATCGGCGTGTATTCCAATACAGCAATTCCTTAAAGCTGTCAGTCTGAAGCAGATATATATTAAGTGCCGCAAGTATCAGGAATACCGCTCCCTGTATCAGCACTCCGCCTGCCACAGTAATGGCATAGTAGCATATGTTCCGCGCATTCCAGCTTACTCCAACCTTTCCGGCTGACACGATAAACAGCGCAACACCCAGTCCGCCCTGTCCAAGAGAGGCGAACCAGTCTGCATTTGCAAAAAGGATCTGAAACAGCAGTCCTCTCGGGCGCAGCAGGAATCTGTCAAAACTTCCATCTCTTACCGTCTTTCCAAAATCTCTGAGTCCTGTAAAGAATATGATCATTATTCCGTAGGTCATGAAAATCAGACTGCACAGGAAAAGCATCTCATAAATATTCCATCCGCTTAATGTATCAAACTTAAGAAGCGTAAAGTAGATAACTATTATCGAAGTAGATTCTCGTAAGAATACGGCCAGCGACTTAAGCAGTGCATCCACCCGATACTGAAACCAGGCCTTTGCCGTGGTCTTTGTATAAACTTTCATCAAATGTAATGTATCGCCCACGACTTAACCTCCCTGTACTATAAGTTTCTTCTGGCCCTTGTTCCAGAGTACATTTCCGATCATAAATATCACAACTGTCCAGATGACCTGAATCATGCATTTGAACAGAGTTTCAGATACGCTGAGCTGTCCCAGATATATCTGCACCGGTGTAAAATATATAGATGCAAACGGAGTATACTTCAGCATCCCCATCAGCCAGACAGGCATGAACCATAATGGAATCATTTTGCCTGAAAGAATATTTACGAAGACATCCTTGATCGTTATAAGGCTCCATATATTTATCAGCCAGAAGGATGTCATCTGAACGGTGAAGCTGATGCTCCAGAGAACTCCATATCCAAGTATTGCACTGACCAGAAACAGCAGCATATTCACTGCCCCTGCCGGCTTCTCCATTCCCGTAGTAAGAATCGCGATAAGTAAAACCGGAACAAACTTGAATATCAGATTAAATGCAGCTTCACCCACATTTTCGGCGATCATCCTGCCCTTAAAACTCATCGGGCGCAGCAGCTCGGTTGAAATGCTTCCATCCCAGATACGGCTCGGCAGGAAGTAATCATTTGGAGCAAAGATTGCACCCAGTCCCAGCGACAGAACAAAGTTAGTCGTTACCATGGACATAGTTATTCCATCCACATTTTCTGAACTGCCATAGAGTGCTCTGTATATCTCATAGAATATAAAGAACTGAAGACAGGTGGACAGGATTCCCATCAGGTGATCGAATCTGTAAGCACTCTTCCCGAGAAAAGATTTCTTTGCATAAGCATAATAAGCACTCATACAGCCACCTTCTCTCTGCTGTAAATCTTTCGGATAATGCTTTCAATATCCGGTTCTGCTATATTAATATCCTTTACGTTATAGGTTGAAAGAAGATGACTCATCAGGTCATTGATATGAACTCTCTTTCCATCAAATATAAGCTGGCTGTGTCTCTTATCAACCTCTTCTATCTCAACTCCCGGAATAGGACGGACCTCTTCATCATTCATGAAGAATACATCCAGCTGACGGGATGAGCCATGAAGTTTTCTCACACCCTCAAGCGTTCCGTCATATATCTTCGAGCCCTTATTGATTATGATAAGGCGGTTACAGGTCTTCTCTATATCCTGCATATCATGGGTCGTAAAGATCATGGTCACCTTATCCTCAGCATTTAAGTCCCTGATAAAGTTTCTGATGCTGTCCTTACCTACCACATCTACTCCGATGGTCGGTTCGTCGAAGAATACGATCTCCGGTGAATGAAGCAGTGCCGCAGCAATATCAGCTCTCATTTTCTGGCCAAGAGAAAGCTGTCTTACCGGCTGCTTCAGGAAGTCGCTCATGTCCAGCATTTCAGTATATCGATTCAGATTCTTCTTATATGTTTCTTCAGGTATTCTATATATTGCCTTCAGCAGTTCGAAGGAATCCATAACCGGAAGATCCCACTGCAGCTGGGACTTCTGCCCGAATACAACGCCGATCTTACCCACGTATTTCCGACGCTCCTTATATGGTACAATTCCCGAAACTCTTATCTCACCCTCATCAGGATATAAGATTCCGGAAAGCATCTTTATTGTAGTAGACTTGCCCGCACCGTTAGGCCCCACGAAGCCAACCATTTCACCCTTCTCAATTGAAAAGCTGATATCTTTCACGGCTTCCTTATCCTCAAACTTCGGGACAAAAAGATTCGCAAGCATTCCCGGTATTCCGCTCTTCCTCTTGCTTATCTTATACCTCTTACTGATGTTTTCTACTTCGATAAAACTCATCTTTTTCCTCCGACTTCTGCATACTGATTATGATCTGCTCGAGGTCAGGTTTCTTAATCTTGATATCCGTTATCCTGGTCTGTTTCATAATAACTCCCAGCACTTCCGAGGCGGAAATGTATCTGGAATTATAATCATAGCTTATGGTGTTTCCCTCCAGTCTGTAACGCACTATCGGGAGGTCATCTATGTTTGGAACAGTTCCGTCAAAGCTCACAGTAAGGGTATTGATCGGCAGAGTCTTACTTCGGAGTATATCCTCGCTTCCGTTAAAGACCAGCCGTCCCTTTTCAAGAATAGCGAGCCTGCTGCACACATTTGATATGCCTGTCATATCATGGGATGTGATCAGTATCGTCATTCCCTCTCCGGCTTTTTCCCGGATGATTTCTTCCAATGCCTGTTTACCCGTTTCATCCAGGCCAACTTCCGGTTCATCCAGAATCATAAGTTCCGGTTCCAGTAGAAATGCAGCGGCCAGCTCCACACGTCGTCTCTGTCCTACAGAAAGTCCCTTCAGGCGTTCATTCTCGAATGCCCCAAAGTTAAAGCGCTCTGCAAGAAGAGCATAGCGCTTATCATATTCCGCTTCTTGAATACTGTACATATCTCTCAGCATTCCAAGACCGACAAGAGCTGTATCTTCATCCTGCAAAAGCTTGATTCCCGTAATACATACACTGAGGCGTGATGCATACTTACTACGGAACTTCACAGGGTCCTCTCTCATCACACTGACTCTTCCTCTTTCAGGAAGAAGAAGGCCTGACGCAAGTCTCACAAGAGTAGTCTTTCCGGAACCTGTAGGCCCTATAAGACCTGTTACTTCACCTTGTTTTACATGAAGAGACACATCTTTTACTATGAACTTGGATACATCTTCAAAATTAATCATATTAACCTCAATGTAAAGATAGCCCTTGTAAAATCTCTTTACAAGGACTTGGGATAAACAGTATCTATACTGGGATAAACGCTGAACATACAAAGTATCCGTCTTCTTCATAGAAGTCGCACATACCACTGTACTTCTCGGTTATGCTCTTTATCTGAGCCACACCTCTGCCATGTTCGTTCGCATCTTCCTTTGTTGTTGCAAGCTCAGGATTTGCTGCAAGAACCGAATGAGATACCCGGTTCTTTACAACTATCGTTTCATATCCTCTCACCTTTGCAACCTTAACTATAATCTCCGGATTATCTTCCGAAAGACTTGCCTCTATTGCATTGTCCATCATATTTGAAAACAGTGCTGAGAAGTCAATAGCCTCCATCTTTTCGAAGGCAAGGTTCTCTACCTCAGCTTTTACATCAATGCCGCTCTCTCGGGCCGCGTTCAGTTTTTCATTCAGGATATGGTTCAGAAGAGAATTACCTGTTTCAATATAACTATGAATCGCATTCAGTTTATTCAGAATCTGCGAGATATAGCTCTTTGCAGCATCCACATCATTATCATTCAGATAAGACAGAGTAACCATAAGATGATTCTTCATATCATGCTTAAGGCTTCTCATACTTTCATGAAGTGCATGGATTTCTTCTTCCTGCTTCTCTATATTGTCGGTATTAACTTTTATCTCTCCGAGTTCCAGATTAAGCTCCGAATACTGTGCAAAAAGTTCATCATACTTCTTCAGCAGTTCTTCGTATGTTTTTTCCAGATCTTTTCTCTTCCCGATCACCTAAGCATACCTCTCATCAGCTTTCTCTTTGCATCCTCCTGATAGGAACGTCCCATAGGAATTTCTGTGTCATCTATCAATATAAGCTTGTCCGAGTTAATGATCTTCACTGCCTCCTGATTAACCAGGAATCCCTTATGAACTCTGACGAAACCATCTCCTGAAAGAGAATTCTCCAGTGCCTGCATTGTCTCTCTGAATCTGTACTCTTCCTGCGTGGTCATAACCTTTATATAATTACCGTCAGCTTCAAAGTACAGGATATTCTTCAGCTTAAGCCTGACATCTCCTGCTGCTGCGTGGAAGACGAAACGCCTGTCTCTCTGTGCGATTTCTGAAACCGCATCTTCTACTACCTTTACCAGTTCATCATCCATATGGGACTTTCTTACAAATCCAAACGGATGAAGCTGCAGGCTGTCATACACAAGTTCATCATGACTCGTCACAAATATGATCAGCGGTCGCCTCTCCATAGTCTGCATAACCTCTGCAGCATCCAGCCCGCTGATTCCCGGCATATCTATATCCAGAAGAACAATATCGAACAAGACTTCTCTCATCATTTCCAGAAGCATCTCACCATCACTGAAGCATACGACTTCAGCCTCACTGAAATGCTCCTTCACCCTCTTCGACAGCTCTTCAACTATTCTCTCTTCATCATCACAAATCGCTATCCTGATCATACAAATCCCCTAATCCAAAAATATTCCTGACTAATTATATCATATTACAATTTAAAAAGAAGTCTGGCATAATCCCCGTCTTAAGTAATCCTATACATAACACCCCTGAGTGACCATTCCTCTTGCGTAATACCATACAAAAACACCACCTCCTGAGTGACCATTCCAATTGTGTCATCTCAGGGGGTGGTGTTTTTCATATTATATACACTATTTTATCTGTTATTCTCTATGTACTCATCAACCTTAAACTTCAGGTCCTTATACATACATGGTCCAGCTGTAAGCACAACCTTATGGAACTCTACCGGATCAAATCTGCTTCCCAGCTTCTTCTCAGCATACTCTCTCATACCGTTCATCTGATAATATGCTTCTGTATAGTTGAGGTAAACCCCCGGTGTATTAACTGAATATGAAGCATATAACTGCTCAGCCATTTCAGGCTGAACGCCTAATTTTGTAACAAATTCTCCAAAAGCTGCTACGTCCCAGCCTTCATAGTTAATTCCTAAATCTATTCTTTCATTTGCGAGATAACCCAATTCAGCCTGCAGACGGAAGAACTTTCCTATGATCTCATCATCGTCTGTATCCGGGAAATCAAACTCATCATATGTGTTATAGCAGCTATATACTGCCCAGCCTTCTTTATATGCAAGAGTTGATGATATCATTCTGAGAGGGTTCGGGTTAGTTGACATGTAGTAATTAAACTGATACATATGTCCCGGACATCCCTCATGAGAAAGGGTAAGCCACTTATTCTCAGGATGATTAATATTTGCTCTGATTACATTATTATCAAGATCATCAAATGCAGGATGCAGATAATATGCAAGCCATGTGCTGAGTATATCTGAAGTCACCTGAGACATATTGCTTGCATGATAATTTATCTTTGGAAGTTCAGGATACTCATCCATTGTCACTTCTGTAATCGCATCAACTGCCTGAGTAATATCCTTCTTATCAAACTCAGCAAAAGCTGTTGCTGCATTCTCCATGCAATACTGATATGCTTCCGGATTTGACTGCATGATCATGCTTATTTCAGTCTGGATCTGACCTATTCTTTTATCATATTCAGCAACCAGCTCATCACCGGTCTTTTCACAGCCCGCATTTGCAGGAATAAGATAATTATTTATATAGTCCTTTCCTTCCGGATACTTGCACAGTCCGCCTGTTACCGAAGACTTTCCCTTGTTGGCGGTAACATCCTTCTTGATCATGTCCACGCCTTCAAAAAGCTTCTGTATAGCTTCCTGTTCTTTTTCTTTATAAGCAGCTTTCTCATCAGCAGAAAGGAAATCAGCTGCATCAATCTTATTCGCAAATTCCTGAGTCAGGAAATGATTATCCTTATCAGCATTAAATGTATTGCACTGCTCTATTACTACATCAGCCATGTTGTCCTGCATGGCATATCCCTGACTTGCTCTCCAGTCATTGATTGTACATGAGTACTCAACATACTCCGGAAATGTTTCCATAAGCGTAAGATAATCTTCTATATCCTGCTTATCGTTAAATATATATTCTGCAAATATAGGTCCCAGCTGACTCTGTACACCCTTGCCAGGATAGAACTGTTCAGCCATAAGCGGATAATCATAAGCCTTAAGCGTAACTTCAAGACTGCTCTTCTCTGTCAAAAATGTGAAGTATTCATCCTCTGTAAGAGCTGCTCCTTCAAATGACATAAGTCTGTCATATCTGTCCTGAATCTTCTTCTTCTCCGTTGCAAATATCTCTTCTGCAGTTCCCTTAGGCATATCCTTTATCCAATATGCCTTAGTCGGTCTTTCAAGACCAAATGATGCGAAATCCTTTACACTTGAATGATATGTAATTGTGGATGCCATTACATCTTCTTCAAATGCATCTTTTATATACTGCTGAAACTCAGCATTTTCACTGTCAGCATATGCAACACTTGTTGTAGCTTCTGTAGCCTGCTGTGTTGCAGCTTCAGCCTTCTTCATATCTGAGCATCCTGCTACAGACAGCATCATAGCTGCAGCCAGCAGAATGCCCAAACTTTTCTTATAAATCTTCTTAATCATTTTTCTTTACCTCCGCCCCTGTTTTCTTAGCTTTTTCAATGTTTCTTCGTCTGGTTCGCGGTATAGGACGTCCCGTTCTTTTTCCCGTCTTTTCCAGATGTTCCTCCCAGAGTTTGTCGATAATCTGCTTTGGTAAATCATGTTGATAATCAAGCATAATAACCATCCTCACTTTTTCTTTTCATAATAGCTTGTTTGTCTTTATCTTTCTTACAACCGAGATAATACTTCAAACAAAACAAAAAAATATAAAACCTGTTGCGAATGGTACTTAATGCGTCGTGAAATGTAAAAAGAGTCTTCTGCAGGGTTAACGATTCCTACAAAAGACTCTTTATACCTTACTTATTAAATTTATATACAAGCTGCCGTTCAATTTCTTTGTCATTTACAGAAACTCTGTATCTGCCATTTACTATTGATATCGCCTCATCCGGCACCAGAATATCTTTTCCAAAGGAATTATGAAGATTCACCCTTGTATCGACACTGCTAAGGCTGACCTTCGTATTCTCATTATATCCGCCTACGGCAATGGCCTTTTCTCCGGCACCGTCAATACGGATAGACGCCGTTCCTATTTCAATCTCCGTCTCACCATTTATAGCACCCATACAGGTGGAGGTATCTGCTCCGATATTTAATTCCACCAGTGCATTGAAGATATTTACATAGCATGAATCTCCCATCAGCGTTCCGATTCCTACTATCTCAATTCCGTCTCCGGAGAATCTGACTGAGGTTCGTGACACTCTTACTGATGAATTCTTTTCAAGCGATCCGATACCGACTCCCTTATTAAGTGATATATCCAGCTCTATACTGCAGTTTGTGATGTTAATGTCTGAATCAGCTTTAAAAGAACCTATTCCAACTCCGACATCACCATTATTAACTATATGGAATTCACCACCGGTTATATTAATGGTTCCACCGAGGCCTGATCCGATACCTATTCCGGTAGTACCCTTTCCAATGATGGTAATAGGTCCGCCCTGAAGCAGGTTCAGTTCACCATGACGGCTTGTGATATCATTTCCAATACCGAAATATTCCTGATTATTCAGATCTATACGCATATCTCCCGGACCTTCAATGGTAAGCCGGGCTGATTCCGGTACAAGAATTCCGGTATTCATAAGTTCATTACTGCCCTCCAAAACAAGCACCACTTCTGAGTTTTCACCCAGTTCTATACAAGGCCTGTTCTTTATATTTGAGAAGTATACATTTTCAAGAGTAACTCTTCCGGTATAACCGGCCTCGATTCTCATATGTATATCAGTCTTTATGGACGGCGTTCCTATAATGCTTATATCGTTATAGACCATTCCTTCCTGACCTATGACTATATCTGTGTATTCCTCTCTGGCCAGAGTCTGAAGAGATACTCTGTTAGTCTTGCCTGCCGAATATATCTGCTTAGCCTTTCCATCAGTTCTCTCCTGATAATAATTCTTTATCTCATTTATTATCTTATCATCTATTCTTCCTACAAATTCCGGTTCCGGACGTCCGGTGTAGAATCCCTGAATAAGATCTGCTCCAAGATGAATGACCGTACGAAGCTCCTCCGAAGACTCTATTCCTTCTGCAAGAGCCTTAATATTATTGTTATGACAGAACTCGATTATCTCTCTTACGAAATGCTGCTTCTGCGGTTTATTCTGTATCTCACTGAGAAGAGATCTGTCAATCTTAACGTAATTCGGCATATATCTGAGAAGATTGCTGATATTTGAATATCCTGTTCCGTAATCATCAACGGCTATCTCAATATTCATCTTTCCAAAGAACTGTTTTAATTCATCCAGATCTCCTTCATCAAGTTCAGCTTCCTCTGTCAGCTCAACTACTATCCTGTCTGAATTTTCAGAAAGTCTTCTTGATATCTCATCAAAATTCACAGCCTTAACACCCGGAATACTGTTTACAAATATCTTTGCATTTCCTATCTTGTCCTTATTCTCTTCTATAATATCCATGACATTAAGGAAGGTCGCACTTTCAATATTCGGGAACTTGCCCTGCATGCCTGCATACTTAAGGATTACAAGAGGAGTAATCTTCCTTCTGGTACCCGATCTCATAAGAGCTTCATAGGAATAGATGCTTCCATCCACTGCACTTACAATTGGCTGGAAAGAATAATTCAGCAGATTCCTTCTTATGATTTCCTCAACCAGGTCATAGTCTTTCTTTTCCTTAGCAGAGAGATTCTCATACTCCGCATCCAACTTTGCAAACTTTGCAGTCTTTATCTCACTGAGCTTTTCACGCAGATTCTTGATCTCTATATTTCTTCGGAGACTCTCCAGTCCCTGAGAAACTATCTTTATCCATCTGCGATACATTTCATCTATGCTTCGAGGAACACATCCATAACTGAGAACTGCATAACCAAAGCAGGAATTCTCAAAGAATACAGGATTAAAGAAATATGCCTTCGGATCATCAGTATAATCCGTAAGTCCTGGCAGCATATCACTTGTATCAAAGGTTTCCTCTATTCCTACCATACAGTCCTTGTTGCTGCGGTTATACCTTATGGCATGGATCATCTTCTTAGGATAGCCTTCATTTCCCGGAAGTTCTGTCTGTCCCATGCTTCCGATACTGTCGACAAGACACAGGTCAAAGCTTTCTACTCCTTTAATCTGATAAGCATAGGAGTATATTGTGCTGACATATCCCAGTACGTCTGTCTGAATCAGCACATTATCGCGCATGGAGTTATTGATGGAATAGAATCCGTTTTCATATATTTCCGTTTCCCATCCTTCTCTCCGTGTGCTTATCCCGAATTTACTATCCTTCATACATCCACAGGTTTCGCCTAAGAGCAGTTCTGCTCTTCCTTCGAATCTGCCCGGCTTCTTTCCTACACGGATATCCTGTAATGCGCCCACAGCATATTCACCCATCTCTTCACCAGGTGATATATAGGACGTAAGAATCTTCGGGCTGGTCTGACCTTCCTCTGTGGAATCCGAACCTACTACGATAATATCCTCCGGAATCTTGAAACCTCTTTCCTCCAGAGCTTTACAGAGTCCGATGGCCATCTGATCATTAGCAGTAATAACTGCCTGTGGAAGAGGCTTTCCGCTATTCAGCAGATATTCCAGACATGATTCTCCGCTGTAATACCAGAAGTCTCCTTCAATTATTCTGTCCTTCGGCACCTCAAGTCCATGTTCTTTCATGGATTCAAGAAATGCATTCAAGCGCTCTATAGTATGGCGATGCTTTCGTTTGCCCGTCAGATAAGCAATGTCCTTAAGTCCGTGCACCTCAATAAGATGATCTGTCAGTTCTTTTACCGGTGTAAAACTGTCTATAAAGACACTCTCAAAATACTTACTCTCCAGATCCACCACCAGAACCGGACCATCATAGGTTTTATTCAGTTTTTTTTCCAGTTCTTCTGCCACATTCGGCGTCTGGATAGTATCCTTCAGGATTACGATTCCATCAAAAAAATCAGGATTGGCCAGGGTGAATATATTAGATTCACCCTTATCACGTTCAGCCGTATCCTGATATTTTTTATACATAGAAAAAACACAGACATCCTGGTTTATTCTGAATGCCTGTCTTGTAAACCCCGTTATAAAACGCTTCTGCAGATCCTCGTCTGCCTGCCCTACAAAAAGGGCGAGCCTCTTTCTCTTTTTACTCATACCACACCCTCTTTGACACCCAAAAATATAGGTTTATTATACTATGCGCTTAACGTTCGTTACAACTTGTTTTTTCTATGCATTTCAGTAATTCTATTTAGTTTTTTAGTCCCAAAGCTGGGTCCAGTCCTCTGCTCCCGGCCATAAGAATACCTGTCCTTTTACAAGACGGCAGTTCTTATCTGCCTTACTGAGCAGAAGCATCTCCTCATCCGTAAGAGGATCCTCTGTTGTACACTTAAGATTGGAAATGTACTGGCTCTCCTTTACTGAGAAAGGAATCGGACATAAACCTCTCTGAACAGCCCACTTAAGGCATACCACCGCCGGATGAATATTATGGTTTTTAGCCACAGTAACAACTTCTTCGAGTTCAGTATCTGCCACATCTTCTGCAGTTCTGTCTCTTTCCGGTCTGCTTGGAGAACCGATTGGGCAGAAGCCTATAGGCACAATTCCGTGGCTGATGGCATAACCAAACAGCTCCTGCTGCTGGAAGGATGGATGGCACTCCATCTCCAGGGCAGCCGGCTTTATCCTGCAGAGCGGAAGAACCTTCTCCAGCTTCGATACAGTCATATTAGACATACCGATTGCCTTTACCAGTCCCTCGTCCACAAGCTCCTCACACTGCCTCCATGTATCCATGAATTCATCAACTGAAAATGGCTTTGAATCCGGATTTCTTGAATCCCCGTCGCAGCCCGGCGCATGGTAATTTGGAAATGGCCAGTGCACAAAATATAAATCAATATAAGACAGCTTAAGGTCACTGAGACTTTTTTCACAAGCCTTCTTCACTTCTCTATGCTGATCATTCCATACTTTTGAAGTAATGAACAGCTCCTCACGGCTGACTATCTTTTCAGAGAAAAGGCGATCAAGAACTTTTCCTATCTGATCCTCGTTCTGATAAACTGAGGCACAGTCAAGCATTCTATAACCTGCACTGACTGCCCCGAACACAGCCTCAGATACCTGTTCCGAAGTATACTTATCAGAACCAAATGTACCCAGCCCCACAGCCGGCATAACTGCTCCCGTATAAAGCTTACGAACCGGAACTTTTGAAATATCTACTCTCTCTCCCATACGGTCACACCTCTACTTCTCGTCCTGATCGCCGAATACTACTGCAACCTTACCACACTGTCCTGAAGCCATGAGACGGTATGCCTGTCCTGCTTCATCGATTGAAAACTCATGTGTGATAAGTTCATCAGGGTGAATACCCCAGCGAACCAGTCTGTCAACCAGTTCTTCCATTCTCCAAAGTGATGTTACCCATGAACCATAGATAGTCTTCTGACCATGAATAATATCAGGGCTTGGATTAAAGTTACATGTACCGCCTTCACCAACGAAGGCAATCTTTCCATAGTCATGTGCTGCACGGATAGCAAGCTGTCTTCCCTGATCAGATGCTGAACAGTCAATAGACTTCTCAACTCCTCTTCCGCCTGTACACTCCATAATCTTTTCAAGAGTATCATCTCCCGGCTTAAATACATTATCTACAAGTCCGAGATTCTTAGCCAGCTCGATACGATAATCATTCATCTCAACACCGATGAGCTGATTTGCTCCAAGAGCCTTGCATAACATAAGTGTTGCAAGCCCTACAGGGCCAAGACCTGTAACGAGAACCGCATCATTTCCGCTGATACCGATCTTCTCAATTGCCTCATATACTGTACCGAATCCGCAGGCAACCTGAGCTCCATCCTTATATGTAAGCTCATCAGGAAGTGCGATAAGATCCTTCTCATCTGCAAGAATGTATTCACCCATACCACCGTTTCTCTGCCATCCATATGCAGCACGGAATGGGCTTGTACATGATATATAGTATCCTCTTCTACAGTTATTACATACGCCGCATCCGGAGATGTGATATACGATTACACGATCACCCTTCTTAAATCTCTTCAGGCCTTCTCCCTCTTCTACGATAAGACCGCAAGGCTCATGTCCTGCTATCATTCCCGGAATATAGCCTTCGGCACCCTTTCCTGTATGCTCTCTGTAGATACATCTGATATCACTTCCGCAGATAGTTGTTGCCTTAGTCTTAATAACAACCTGTCCGAATCCCGGCTTTGGGATATCAAACTCCTTTAACTCAACTGTTGAATTGCCGGGCAGAATTGCCCCCATCATCTTTGCCATTTCGTATCTCCTTTTCTAATAGATAATATTTTAAACGACTCCCTTACGGAGAATAATGTTCGCATAAAGTGCTTTCTCTGAAGTCATGATCACGCAGCAGGCCTTCTCTCTTGTCTCGTCATAGAAATCCCACTTATTTATTTCTTCAAATGCATCGCCGCCTCGCTCATCATACTTTGCAACGATTTCCTTATACTCATCCCATATAGGTGTTTCCAAAACTCCAACATCATTTGGTTCCAAGGCCATAAGTACACATGGTCCGTGCATCTTGCCGTTTCTGTCAGGATATGTATCCAGTGGAAATACCTGAAGAACAGCATCAAGTATTTCAGGCACCCCATGTCCATCAAGTCTTATTACCGGTTTTCCGAAGGAATGTCCCGGAAAATTTCCGTCAGCAATTACAATCTCATCTGTGTGTCCCATCTCCGCCAGTACCTTGAGCAGTTCCGGCGAAAGGATAGGTGGTATTCCTTTCAGCATACTAAATCTCCCTTCTCATATGATAGAGCGAAACGTTTCGCTCTACAAGTGTGATTATTACACTTGAGCCTTCCGTTGTCAACATATATTTCAAAAAGTTTTGTATAACGAAACGTTTCGCTCTAAACGGTATAGATTTAACCTCCTGTCACTGAATCATATAAAAATTCCCCATCGCCGGGCGCCCGGCAACAGGGGATTCTCATCACTTTATAATGTTTTTACAGACTTTCCTTCTACTATTCTGGTACCCAGTGATATATCCATCGGTGTATCAAGAGAACCGCTTTCAATCCTGTTAAGCAGAAGCTCCACAGCTTTGTTGCTCATTTCCTGAAGAGGCTGTTCCACCATATAAAGCGGTGGATTGATAAGATGGAAGATAATTTGATCATCGACACCTACAACTGATATATCATCAGGACATTTAAGACTGGATTCATTGATTGCCATCATGGCCCCCAGCGTAATCTCATAATTATCCGTAAACACAGCCGTAGGACGGTCCTTCAGTTCCAGAAGCTCCTTCATGTTCTCATAACCCCAGGCCAGAGAATGAATGCCAAGACGCACATATTCTTTTCTGACTTTATGTCCTGACTTCTCAAGTGCTTCGACAAATCCGGCATATCTCTCACGTCCTGTATACTCTCTTTTAGATGCTATGATTGCAATCTTTTCATGATGATTATCCAGCAGAACCTGAATTGCCTTAGTAACTGCAGCTCTGTTATCAATCTTAACGCAGTCGAAGGTGCCGTCAGCAAGTGCTCGGTCCAGCAGTACAACAGGTACATTCTTCTTAACTGCTCCGTCAAGAAATGCAGCCTTTTCCGATACAGGGATCACTATGATTCCATCAACCTTCTTGCTGAGGAGATATCTGACATTCTGTTCTTCTATCTCTTCATCATTATTTGAGTCACAGATAAGCATGCCGTATTTATTGCTTCGCAGTATCTCACTCAGATAATGAAGCAGCTGTCCACTGAAAGGACTGCTGACATTATGCACCAGTATTCCTACAGTTCTGGTCTTACTGGTAACAAGACCTCTCGCTATCTCATTTACCTCATAATGAAGCTCCTTAATAGATGCCTCTATCTTTTCCTTGTTTTCAGGCAGAACATTTCCACCGTTCAAATACTTTGAAATAGTTGCAAGAGACAGTCCTGTCTGTTCTTTTATATCACGAATAGTTGCTGACATTTCCGGTTCACCCGACTCCCTTTATAATCCATATCATCATGCTTCATTTAATATTCTGTCTTAATCTCTTCTATGCCATAAATAGCCTTGAAATGTTCCACGTCAGCCGGAGAAGTTATTAGCATAACATCTGTAAAATGTCCGTCGGATTTATTCTTAAATCCCGCCACCTTCTCGCCTGTACAGATTGAGCTTCTGATAACCGCATACTGAGTATCAGGGTCAAATACAATAGTACTTTTATTATGCTTTTTCATATTGCCGTCACCCCTTGTACAAATACATAGAAATATGATTCGTCCAACTCAGTATAACAGACACTATACGTTTTTTCCATCATCTTCGTAAACTATAATTTCATCCGTAAGCTTTCTGCCCATATCATGACGGACCTTCCTGTTCTTTACCGAATCAAAGATGATCGAGAAGTCATAATCAGCCGGATAAAGCTCTTCAGCTCTTACATGCAGCTTCACTCTTTTATGGTTGATATATATCTTCCTGTCAGCCACCTGAACTCTCATGATTCCCTTTTCATTAACAGGCTCACATACGATTCCGATCTTCTTATCCGGATAAACCATAACACTGTCGCCGATCTTAAACTTTTCACCCAGTCCTCCGGTCTGCTTCTGCTTCTTCATCTTTGTAATCTTCTTAGCCGGAAGTTGTTTCTTCGAAGTCTGTCCCTCCTCATCTCTTCTATCGTGGAACTTAAAACTCTCTACCGCATCCTTTCCATATGCCGCTTCCACTGCTGTTCGAAGCATTTCCTCCGACATGCCCAGCCTGTCCGCAATATAGAAGGCACAGCTTTCTCCCGCTTCTCCGATTACCATCTTATAGGTCGGACGAAGAGTTTCTTTATCAAATGTCATCCTTGCATTTACTATATGATCAGTTCTGTCTGCATAATCCTTAACCTCCGGATAATGGGTGGTCACAAGGAAGTTCGCCTCGCTCTTTCTAAGCTCCTCAAGGATTGCAACAGCAATACCCATACCTTCAGCCGGATCCGTTCCCGAGCCCAGCTCATCCATGATGATAAGGCTGTCCCTGTTAATAACACTCAATATATCCATAACATTTTTGATATGAGCCGAGAAGGTTGACAGGTTCTCCGACAGATTCTGTCCGTCACCGATATCAGAGAGATACCCTGAATTCATGCATATATCCGCATCCTCTGCTGTAACATGCAGTCCGCACTGAGCCATGTAGCAGTTGATCATAACGGTCTTAATCGCCACAGTTTTTCCACCTGTATTAGGGCCTGTTATTACGATGCCCCTGGTGTCTCCGCCAAGATTAAAATTAAGCGGTACTGCCATACTCTTATCCATAAGTGGATGTCTCGCCTTCACCAGATCTATGCGTCTCTCCAGATTTATCCGTGGTTCCACGGCTCCCAGATCTATACTCAGCTTTCCCTTCGAAAAGATATAGTCCAGCTTTTCGATCATCCTGATATCTTCTTCTATTGACGCCTTCGCATCCGACACCATGGCTGTAAGAGTATAGAGAATCCTGTATACTTCATTCTCCTCTTCTATCTTCAGCATCTGCAGTTCTTCAAGGAGTTTTGCAACCCCCACGGGCTCTATAAAAAATGTACTGCCCGTCGATGACTTATCTATCACGCTTCCCGGGATTCTGAACTTGTACTCCTTCTTTACCGGTACGCATACGCGGCCATTTCTCATAGTATAATAAGAATCTGCCATACAGTCCTTATTACTTCTGATTATCTGCTCAGCTTTCTGCTTCATCGCGTCTTCCGTGGTCATGATCTGATTTCTGATATTCAGAAGTTCTTTCGACGCTCTGTCGTCCACTGCTTCTGCCCTGATCTGCCTAGCTATCTCATCTCGCAGCTCATTCAGCGGATCCAGATTCTCATCATAATATGCCAGCGGATTGCCATCCTTCTGTCCTCTTCTCAGGTAATCTATCAGTCGTTCCACTGCAGCCAGTACACTGCCTACTCTTTCAAGCTGATATGGTGTGAGACAGTCTCCTCTTTCTGCTATCGCCAGAACCTCTGTTATCTCAGTTACATTCTGAACCGGTGGGTTCCCCAGTTCCTCTATCATCCTGCGGCTGTTTGTTGTATCCAGGAGCGCCCGTCTCAGCTCCTTTTCGTCCAATATTATTTCTGTTTTTTCAATCTTTTCTTTGGCATATTCTGTCACTGCCAGATCTGCCCACATAGTCTTTATCTTATCAAATTCTATCTGTTTTTCTGTATTCATTTTCGTCTCCAAATCATTCTAATAGGTTTTTAAACACCTTTGTGATCATGGACTTTCCTTCTTCCTTATGGTTCCAGGTGAACTGAACATCACTTCCGACTTCCGGCGTAACGCCCAGATCTGCCGACAGCTTAGTCGGTATCAGAAGTTCCCAGTAACGGACCATATAAGTATCAGATTCTATAGATTCCACAACACCCAGGTGCTGTTCAAATATCTGCATAAAGCCTTCCTGTACCTTTACAACACGGTACTTAGGGAATTCTTTATTTATCTCTGCCAGTCTTTCCTTATCTTCAAGTTTTTCAAAATCCTGACTTTCGATGATCTTTCCCTTTATATTTGAAAAATCATCATTTAACGGTAAGCACATCAGAGCATCAAATACATTGCCCTCCGGGTCTGTAAGACCGTACTTCGCTCCTCTCTCAAATCCGAATCTCGGATAATAGTACGGTTCTCCCATAAGGACTATTCCTGCATATCCTGCTTCCTTTGCAAGCTTTATGGTCTCACGCATAAGAGCTCCTCCGATATCGTGACCTTCAAGGGTTGGCTCCACTGCCAACGGTCCGAAGGTTATCACCTCATGATAGGTCTCTCCGTCTACCACCCATGCCTTTGTATAGTAAACTGCTCCAACAATACGGCCGTTCCACTCCGCTATCCTGCTGATCTCAGGGATATAATCCTCTGATTCCCTGATGATCCTGATAAGGAAATGCTCATCTGCCGCCGGGCCGTACTTGTTCCAGAAGCTGCGCATAGCCATAAGTTCTGTATTTTTGTAATCTGCAGGTTCCTCTGCTCTGATAATAAGATCCTTTAACATATTCAATTCCTCCTTTACAAACAAAAAGACCATGATATCTACGCTATAGATATCATGGTCATAAAAAACATATCCAAAATAAACCCATATAACGAGGGTCCTGGACTAAATTCGACTTTTGTTCCATGATGTTAAGCGCATTAAAATCAGGCCGGCAGCCACTGCTCCCGAGCCACGTGAAATACCGATCCGACAAAACCTCGGATCTTCTATCACTTTGATTATTAAAATAATAGGTTAGTTTTTAACCACGCTTAACATAAACGACCTCGTCTTTAAATTATAAGTGTACTTCTGTACACAATTCGAAATATATATCAACTTCAATGTCTTGTCAACATAAACATTTAAAATCCTCACATTTCACGATCAACAAATTTCCTGTTGACAAATCAAATATTCCGCATTAAAATGAACCGCAGTTCACTTTTATTAGTGAACCCGGGTTCATTTTTACATAAAAGGAGAATAAATATGCCAAAAGTTTCAGAAGAGTATTTCGAAGCAAAAAAGCTGGAGATAATCGATGCCGCATACCGTGTAGCACTTCGTAAATCCATAAGCAGCATGACTCTGATGGATGTAAGGGAAGAAGCAGGAATGGCAAGAGGCGCCATCTACAGATACTACGACAGTCTTGATGAGATTCTTATTGCATTAATCGCAAAGATCAATCAGGATAATTCCTATCTGGAAGATGTTAGGAAAATATTTGATAAGCAGACCACTCTCGCACCGGAAAAGCTTCTAAAGAAATTATGTGATTTTCTGTACAGCTTCCTTGTATCCCGTGAAATGGATGTACACACACTCAGTCTTCAGTTTGATATATTCTGCATCCATGAGCCACAGCGTGTTAAAGATATGCTTGCCAAAGCCGAAGAACCTAATAATAGTTTTTCTTACCTTCTGAGTAATCTATATGAATATATACGGTCCGAAATTAAAACAGGAAGACTTCATCCTGTTATGCCGGCTAAGAAACTTATAGATTATTTCTTCACGATCTATAAAGGAATCCAGTTCCAATATACGCTTGAAGAAAAAATGGGTACCGGTTCTTACGATGCTAAATCTGCTGTAAATGCAATGTATAAAACCATGCTTGCTCTTCTTGGAATTGATATTGGCTAAAATATCATTCAGGAAAAGGTAAGTAATTCATGAAAAAAAGAATATTTAAGATACTGAGAATAATACTGTTAACACTTATAACACTTGTCGCAGTGCTTTCCATAAGACACTACTTTAAGAGTAAATCCGACAGGGAACTCTTTGCTGATGCATACGGCCAGTATTACACCACTCCCGATGGAGAAAGAATAAACTATACATTCTATGACAGCAGTTCCGATAAGGTTGCAGTCATTCTTCCGGGATTTGGCTGCTCATCAGCCCACTATGAATTTGACTCCCTCGCTAAAGATCTGGGTGACCTGTATAAGATTGTTATCGTAGAACCTCTGGGCGTCGGACTCAGTGATGAAACCGATAGAGACAGGACTTCTGCCAACTACTGTGAGGAGCTTCACGGACTCATGCAGTATCTGGGTTACGAAAGCTATACTATAATAGGTCATTCCATAGCCGGTATATATGCCCTCGACTACGCAGACAGATATCCGGATGAAGTTGAAGCCTTCATAGGAATCGATGCTACCGTACCTAAGCAGTGGGATATATGCCCGAAGGCCTCTCTTCCGGAGAATCAGTATAAGTCCGATAAAATACTTAAGTACCTGTTAGTTGACACCGGCATATACAGACTTCTTACAGAACTGTCCTTTGATAAATACCTGGAACAGATACCTACCATTTCAGAGGAAGAACGTCCTATAGTTCAGGCCATGTACTGCACAGATCAGCTTAGACCGACTCAGCTCCGTGAGATGGGAGCTCTGAGAGAAAACTCCGAAAACTGCTCTGACAAGAAGTTTCCTGAATCCGTACCGGTCCTCTATCTCATCTCCAAGGATAACTGCAATCTGATACCGGGATGGGATGATATCCATAAGGATGTCATAACTGATCCGGATAGCCGCGTTGTAGTTCTGGACGGCGGTCACTATCTCCACCTGGAAAATAGAGCTGCTGTAGTTAAGGAAATCAAAAACTGGAAGTATTAGTCTTCCACAGATTGACGGAGCTAAGTCCATCGGACAATTCAAAAAAGCCGGCATATCGCTGCCGGCTTTACAACATATTCTAAATTTATAAACGTGATACGATATTTCGTCCGCTTTCCTTTGATGCGTACATCGCCTTATCCATGCGGTTAAATGCCTCATCAAATGTATCCTCTGCGGTCAGATCTGTGATTCCGATAGAACATGTAATATGCTTTATCTCAGGGAACTCAGTCTCCTCAACCTTCTTTCTAAGGTTTTCGGCGAAGTTAAAAGCTTCATCTCCGGACTTGCCATAGCATATAATAACAAATTCTTCACCGCCCCAGCGTCCTACAAAGCTCTTCTCACCAGCCATGTAATCCGTAAGAATCTCAGCGAATTTCTTAAGTGTAACATCTCCGACTGAATGGCCGAAGCTGTCATTAACATTCTTGAAATGGTCCATATCCAGCATCATGAAGGATACAGGTACACCATCTTTCCTGAGATTATCTATAGCATTATACATCTCTGTTTCTATGCCGCCATGATTATATAATCTTGTAAGCGGATCCGTAAGTGCCAGCTCTTCATACTTCTTAAGTGTTGAGAGAAGCTCGATTGAATTCTCATTAATATCCTGAACCATGAAGACAAATCTGAAGTCATCATCATTCTGAGTATTGGCTCTGCTGAATATCAGCTTTACCCAGATATACTTGCCTTCCAGATTCTGCATCTGACAGTCAAAGGAAGATGTACGTCCCGGTGAAAAGTTCTTTTTCAGATACTCAGGATCTGTTCTTCTGAGAAACTGTTCCTGCTCCTCCGGCCAGATCATATTAACTATCATCATACGCCATTCAGAATATTTGATACTTGCATTTACCGTATCCTCTGATATCTCGGTAATACTGATACTGCTTGTGGTATCACGAACAAGATCCACGTACATTGAGAACAGATATGTATTCTGGATAGTTGTAACCTTACGTGTTGTCATGAACTCCTGAATGTACTCATCATCATCAAGTTCATCCATGGCAAATATATATTTATCCGGTTCAGAAAGTGGATATACAGTCATCTGTATAACATATGGCTGCTCGTTACCGTCAAGTTTAACCTTGAGTCTTCGGCTGTACTTTCCCTTAAAATTGCCATAATAGGACATGAATACGCCATAATCCTTAGAGATTCTCTCATTCGTATCACTAAGATGTATCCAGAGCTTTTCTATCAGATCCCTGTATTCCCCTTCTTCAGAGATCAGCTTCTCAAAGATGCCTCTTCTATTTATGGCTCTGTACTTGTTGATGGATGCATCTACTATCAGCACTGCATCAACATTTTCCTGCATAATTCTGGAGATATCCTCCATCGTATAACTCTCCAATGTCTTTCCCACCATATCATTCACCCCATATTTGATATTCAGTTAACGACCGCTATACAGTAATTTTATCATTATGAATTTGTTTTCTCAAGAAGAACTATGCTCTCGCAATGCACCGTATTCGGGAACATATCACAGCAGCATCCTCTTGTCGGAACATATCCGTTCGCCTCAAAAATCTCCAGATCTCTTGCAAGCGATGTCGGCTTGCAGCTGACATATACAATGTTCTTCACACCATAAGCCAGGATCTTTGTAAGTGCTTTTGGATTCAGTCCGTCACGAGGAGGATCAAGGATTATGATATCCGGCTTCTCCTCAAGTTCATCCAGTTTCTTCAGCACATCTCCGGCTATAAACTCACAGTTCGTAAGTTTATTCAGCTTTGCGTTCTCCTTCGCTGCTTCAACCGCTTCTTCTATAATCTCTATTCCATAAACCTTATCTGCCACCGGAGACATAAGCTGTGCTATGGTACCGGTACCGCTGTAAAGATCGTAGATAACGCCGGTCTTCTCTCCTCCAAGGGCCTCCAGTGCGTACTCTCTTACCTTTGAATAGAGCAGCTCCGCTCCCCTCGTATTTGTCTGGAAGAATGAGAAAGGTGATATCTTAAACTTAAGTCCCAGCACCTCTTCCATGATACAGTCCTCTCCATAAAGAAGAGTTACCGAGTCAGGAATGATGGCATCAGCCATGGTATCGCACTCTGTATAAAGCACGCCTACTATACGGTTATAGTATGACAGGGATTCAAACTCACCTGAACCCACATTATCTTCAAAGCTTCCATTAACTCTCTGGAGCTTGCCCCATTTATCTCTTACAATCTTCTTCTTGGAATTTATCTTCTGATATCCATGAGAAGTATAAGCATCCAGTCCCACAGGCTTCGGCTCTCCGATAGAGAGAAGTCCTGCCACATATTCCGGAAGATGCAGTTCGTCAACTGTCTCACTTCTCTTCTCATGCCATGGAATGTTTCTGGTCGACTCATCAATACTGTGATGAGTTGTGGTTACCAGATTAACCAGAATTCCTCCGGTTGTGGCTGACTGTCTGATAACAAGGTTTCTGAGAACTCCTGTATGTGTATACTTGTTATAATACGGAACTCCCAGCTTTCTATAAAAGTCCTGAGTAAACTTTAATATCTCATTCCAGGTCGGACTTACGATACCGCAGGAATCAATACTCAGGATATCATGATTCGAAAATTGTCTATGCAGTCCCAGAGTAAGAGGTCCATACTTTTCAGCATCACCAAAGGTAAACTCCATCTTGTTCCTGTATCTGAACTGATCCGGAGATGCGATTATTCCGTCCCACTGAATCTGAGGAAGTGCCTGCACTCCCTGTAAAGTCCCGGTCTCCGACAGATCTCCGGATGCCTGAACAGTCTCTGCTCCGTCCGCCTCTGTACCTCCGAAGTTCACCACCTGTTTCAGAAGCTTCTTCACCATGTCTTCCTTAAGTTTCAGCTGGTTGGTGTAGGCAATGGTCTGATACGTACATCCGCCGCAGCTGTAAAAATGATTGCATATCGGCTTTTTAGTCTCAAGCGGCGACTTCTCCAGCACGTCAATTATGGTTCCCTCTGCATAGCCCGTCTTCTTCTTTATGATTCTTACACGGACACGGCTTCCCGGAAATGCATTCTTTACTATAATCTTTCTATCATCACCAAGGAGTGTTCCATCCGGTGCCACCGAATGATACATAAAGCTTCCCTTATTCGGAAAGCTGTAATCTGTAATAACGCCCTCGATTATATCGCCCTTTTTCATACTAAAAACCTCTTCTCAACTGTATATGTCCCATCTTCTTTCATGCTTATAATCATATACGACTTCTTCTTTGTTCCCCTTGGCAGTGATATACTGCCCGGATTAAGAAGCCTCACGCCACCCACTTCTTCGTCATATACAGCGTGGGTATGCCCAAAACATACGATATCACATTCATTTTCCATAGCCAGATATATCAGGTTCTGAACCCCTGCATTAGTGTATACACCATGGGTATGACCATGAGTTATAAGGAATTTATGCCCCTTAAGCTTAAAGGTTCTCGTATATGGATTTCTGGAATCCCAATCATTGTTGCCCTTTACGAAAACGCATGGAACCCGGGGTGCACCTGCTATCCTCTCAATATCCGCCTCGAAGCCCTGAACGTCTCCGCAATGGATAAGCATATCGGGATTCTCCAGCTCTACTGCCTGTCTGACTCCCTTATTCATACCATGGGAATCACTGACCAAAAGTATCTTATATGGTTTTTCTGAAATATCGCTCATCTTAGTAATCCTGTATAATCTATTACAGAAGCTCAGCTATGGCTCTTAGTGCCTTGCCTCTGTGACTGATGGCATTCTTCTCTTCAGGGCTTATCTCAGCTGAAGTCTTGCCATACTCCGGAAGATAGAATATAGGATCATAACCGAAGCCGTTCTCTCCGGCTATCTCATACCCTATACGTCCTTCCATAGTTCCCACAACAGTCTCTTCACGTCCATCAGGAAATACAGCTGCCATAGCACATACGAATCTTGCTGTTCTCTTTTCATCAGGAACTCCCTCAAGACGGCTGATGAGATTATTGTTCTTCTCTGTATAAGAAGTCTCATGTCCCATATATCTTGCTGAATAGATTCCCGGCTCACCGCCAAGGGCATCTATCTCGAGTCCTGAATCATCTGCCAGCACCAGTTCACCGGCAATCTTAGAAATAGCTCTGGCCTTAATGAGTGCATTTTCAGCAAAGGTCTTTCCATCCTCAACTACATCCACGTCTATTCCTGCTTCCTTCATGGAAAGGATCTCATAGCCGCGGCCAGCGAGAATCTCTCTGATCTCTCTCATTTTATTTTCATTTCCTGTTGCAAAGATAAGCTTCATTACTGTTCTCCTTCTTCATCCGCCTCACCGGCAGTTCTGTTTTTTGTAAATGCTTTGAGACATATGTTGCACTCAGAGTTTTCCGCTCTATGCCATACCTCTCCGTAAAGGCTCATATAGCCCTCTCCATCTCTCAGATCTATTCCCTCGGTCCTGTCGCCCGCATCGCATTCAATCGCTATAGGGCGCTCACTTCCCGGGGTTTTTATACTGACGATAACTGCATACTTCTCACCCTCATTAAGAGGAATCTCATCATCAAACTTCACAGTATAATATCCGGCATATCTGGTCTGTCCCTGACCGACCATCTCCCTGTCATTGAGAGACTTCTTATCTGTGAAGTTTCTTACGATGTATACGGAAAAACTTGTATCCGGGCCTGTGGCATAGAAGGAAACCGCCGACAGGTTTTCCTTACCCTCTGCCTTGTAGCAGTTAGCAAAGTAAGCTGAATCCTGACCGAATCCCATCTGGCCTATCCAGCCCAGCATATCTGTCTGATATATGTTATCAAAATCATTCGGCTCCACCAGCTTGGAGTAAACTATGGTCTCCTGACAGAGATTTGAGTCATCATAGGATACATAGAAATATCCTCCGTCACCAAAGGCCTCGCCCCAGCTGTTTTTGCATATATATGCACCGTTTCGGGATGGCTGTTTCTTGAATCTTTCCTTCGGATAGTTATCATCCCAACCGACCAGAACAACTGCATGGTTCGGCAGTTCTTCACCATCATAGAAGTAGCTTGCGGTATCACCGTTATAAAACTCTGAATCGCTTGCTCCATAAGACATTTCAAGGAACATGGAGGTTTCAACTCCTCCATACTTATATATGGCACTCTTGATAGTCTCATCATTTCTTTCTTTCATGATGATGGCTTCTTCAAGATGCTTTACTGCCTGAAGATTTGTATTGGTCTCTCCATCACCGTACGGATCGTCTCTATCCATAACCGGTCCCAGCCAGGAAGCAAGATAGGAAATACTGATACCATGCTCTCCACCTTCGCTGAGTTCCAGAGAGAAGTTATTGTTCATGGACATATGGTCCACTGAATACACATTGTTCTCTTCCGGCATAAGTATTGTTTCAAGAGCTCCCAGGGACGCGAAGGCCCAGCAGGTACCATATACGCCCTGATCCCTGACGGGCGTAACTCTTCCTACGGCTCTCATGTCATAAGCTTCCGGAAGATACTTGCCGTCATCGATGCATTTAAAATCCACCGCACGCCGGCTGTATATATAATTTGCACTGTATCCCAGATTGCCCAGGACCTCGCTCACCGGCAGGAACACTCCGCCGCTTTCAGTCACCTTGGCATTCGGACTGAACTCCACTCTTCTTGTGTTTCCATCCTGAGTAACAAGGATGATATTGCTGCCCTCATTATATTCAAGATGAACGTTTTTTCTATCTACGGTAACCTTTCCCGTTGGAAAAACACTTACTGAGCAGCCCATTATATCTTCCAGAAACTGCTCTGAACAGCTGATCTCCATGCCCGCTCCCAGCATTACCTGGTAGTCAAATCCGGACAGACTCTTATCGTCCACCATAAGATCAAAGCCTTCTTCTGCGGCACTCCTTACAACGCACTGCGACATCTCATCAACGGCATCCACAAATTCACCGTTTCTGGCTATACCCGATTTGTGCGGCGTAAAGATTACATATGCACCTGCAAGTGTAAGCACTATTAATAAAAAGAATACGAATATTCTGAGTCTCATTAACCTTTCCTTCCGGTTATCAGTTACATGTTATCATTCTTAGGCGGCTTTGGTCCAAGGAAGGAATAGAATCTTGCCTGGATCATACCGTTATATATCTTTCTGTTCTTATCAGCTTTTCTGCCGATATACTTCTCTGTATCTTCGTAAGATGTGATGATATACATGGACCACTTATCCAGTCCTGCATATGCCTCACCGATAATTCTGTAAAGTTCAGGAAGTGCTTCCTTCTCCTCAAGTCTTTCACCGTATGGAGGATTCGTTATCACAAATGGCTTCGGATTCCTGAGATCCTTCACATCTCTCTGCTGAAAATGAATATATTCTTCAACTCCCGCATCCGCTGCATTTGTCCTTGCAGCCTTAACTATTTCCGGATCCAGATCATAACCCTGGATATTCATCTTCACGTCTCTTCTTTCAAGGCTTCTCGCCTCATCATATGCCTCATACCAGAGCTTCTTAGGTATCAGCTTCTCCCAGGTACAGGCCGTAAAATCTCTGTTCACACCCGGCGCGATATTGGCACCGATAAGTGCTGCTTCTATAGGAAATGTACCGCTGCCCGAGAAAGGATCTACAAGTATTCTGTCTTCCTTCCAAGGTGTAAGCATAATAAGTGCTGACGCCAGCGTTTCAGATATAGGAGCCTTTCCTACCAGCTTCCTATAGCCTCTCTTATGGAGTGATACGCCTGAAGTATCAAGACCTATGGTCACCATATCCTTCATGATGAAAACTCTTACAGGATACTCGTCTCCATCCTCTGCAAAACGGTTAACGTGATAGACAGAACTCATCCTGTCTACCATAGCCTTCTTAACTATGGACTGAATGGAAGACGCAGCAAAAAGAGCCGACTTGTTCGTTGTAGCCTTTGTTACCCAGAATCTGGCATCTCTTGGAAGTACTCTTTCCCAGTTGATAGCCCTTGTTCCTTCAAAGAGCTCATCGAAGGTCCTTGCCCTGAAGCTTCCGCATTTGAGAAGGATTCTCTCAGCTGTTCTTATATTTATATTTGCTCTGGTTATACCGTCTGCTCCGGCAAGGAAGGTTACTCTTCCATCCGAAACGTCGGTTATCTCGTATCCAAGTTTCTGTATCTCTCGCTTCAGCACTGCCTCAAGTCCGAAATGGCATGGTGCTATAAGCTCGAAGGTATCTTCAATCATATTTCCTCCAAAACCGGAGATCTCATATCTCCATAAATGAACATTAGGGACGGTCCTGAGCGTCACCCCCTGGTGCCACTATGAACCGTCCCCACTTGTCACCCAAAATTATATATTACTCACCAAGTCTCTCTCTGAGAGCTGCTGTCATTTCCTCATAACCCGGCTTTCCGAGAAGAGCAAACATGTTCTTCTTGTAGCTTTCAACACCCGGCTGATTGAATGGGTTAACTCCGAGAACGTAACCGCTTACGCCGCAAGCGAACTCGAACATGTAGAAGAGCTCACCAACTGTCTCTTCGCTGATCTCTTCCATATCTATACGAATGTTTGGAACCTGTCCGTCAACATGTGCAAGGATAGTTCCGTTCATAGCACACTTATTGATGAAATCAACTGTCTTGCCCGTAAGATAGTTAAGTCCGTCAAGATCAACCGGCTCCTCCTGCATGATAACGCTTCTGCGAGGATTCTTAACATTCAGGAATGTCTCAAAGTGATTCTTTGTTCCTTCCTGGATGAACTGTCCAAGTGAGTGAAGATCTGTTGTGAAGTCAACACCTGCAGGGAAGATACCCTTGCCGTCCTTGCCTTCGCTCTCTCCGTAAAGCTGCTTCCACCACTCTGTAATGTAGTGAAGTGATGGCTCGAAGTTACCGAGAATCTCCATTCCAAGGCCCTTCTCATGAAGAACGTTTCTGTATGCAACATACTTAAGTGCATCATTTGAATCAAAGTCATTGTTCAGGCAGTACTCACGAGCCTTAGCTGCACCAGCCATAAGAGCATCAAGATCAGCACCTGAAGCTGCAATTGGAAGAAGACCAACTGCTGTAAGAACTGAATATCTTCCTCCTACATCATCAGGAACTACGAATGTCTCATAACCCTCTTCGTTTGAAAGAGTCTTAAGAGCTCCACGAGCCTTATCTGTTGTAGCATATATACGCTTAGCTGCTTCAGCCTTGCCGTACTTCTTCTCAAGCATTTCCTTGAAAAGACGGAAAGCTACTGAACACTCTGTTGTTGTACCTGACTTAGAGATAACATTTATAGAGAAATCTTTGTCGCCGATAACATCAACTAAGTCGCAGATATATGTTGAGCTGAGGTTATTACCGCAGTAATAAATCTCAGGTGTCTTACGGATTGACTTATCAACCATGTTGTAGAAGCTGTGACGAAGAGCTTCGATAGCTGCTCTTGCTCCAAGGTAAGAACCACCAATACCTATAACAAGAAGCACGTCTGAATCACTCTGAATCTTTGCCGCAGCCTTCTTGATGCGGTCAAACTCTTCCTTGTCATAATCAACCGGAAGATCGATCCAGCCGAGGAAATCATTTCCTGCGCCTGTTCTCTCTACAAGAGTGTTTCTTGCAGCTGTTACTCTGTCCTTAATAGC
>ONEC01000013.1 GCA_900316715.1 uncultured Eubacteriales bacterium | reverse complement strand
TTAGATATCAAGATTCTTTACAAACTTAGCATTTTCCTCGATGAACTTCTTACGTGGCTCTACATTGTCGCCCATAAGGATGTTAAATGTAACATCGACCTCTGATTCATCCTCTCCGTCGATAGCAACCTTGAGGAGTACTCTCTTCTCAGGATCCATAGTTGTATCCCAAAGCTGGTCTGCGTCCATCTCACCAAGACCCTTGTATCTCTGGACCTTGTTATTCTGATCACGTCCAACTTCATCAATGATTGATGAAAGCTCATCATCACTGTATGCATACCAGAACTTCTTGTTCTTCTCTAATCTGTAAAGAGGTGGCTGAGCGAGGTATACATGACCCTGTCTTATAAGTTCAGGCATAAATCTATAGAAAAATGTGAGGAGCAGTGTCGCAATATGGGCACCGTCCACGTCGGCATCCGTCATGATTATGATCTTGTCATAACGAAGCTTTCCTATATCAAAATTCTCATGAATACCTGTACCGAAAGCTGTTATCATAGCCTGAATCTCTTTATTCTCAAGGATATGATCGATACGAGCCTTCTCTACATTAAGTATCTTACCTCTAAGAGGAAGGATGGCCTGGGTTGCTCTGTTACGTGCTGTCTTAGCAGAGCCACCAGCGGAATCTCCCTCGACTATATAAATCTCACAATTCTTTGGATTCTTATCTGAGCAGTCAGCCAGCTTTCCAGGAAGTGACATACCTTCAGAAAGATTATTCTTTCTTGCAACATCTCTTGCCTTTCTTGCAGCGATTCTTGCTCTCTGTGCTGTAACGGCCTTCTCAACGATGGTCTTTGCAACTGCAGGATTCTGCTCAAGGAAATATACCAGCTGCTCATTCATGATAGATTCAACTGCAGTTCTTGCAGGGGCATTACCAAGCTTCTGCTTGGTCTGACCTTCAAACTGAGGATCAGCAATCTTAATACTGATGATAGCTGTAAGTCCTTCACGAAGATCCTCACCGGAGAGATTGTCATCCTTCTCCTTCAGAATCTTCATATTGTTTCTTGCATAATCATTGAATACCTTTGTAATCGCAGATCTGAAACCTGTAAGGTGCATACCACCTTCAGGTGTGATGATGTTATTAACAAAGCTGCTGACTGTTTCGTTATAGGAATTATTATGCTGAAGAGCAACCTCAACATAGATATCATCCTTTGTACCTTCGCAGTAGATAACATCCTCGTATATAGGAGTCTTATGCTTATTGAGATACTTAACAAATTCCTTGATACCACCCTCATAGTGGAAGGTCTCTGTCTTAGGCTCCCAGCCCTCACTTCTTTCAGCAAACTCCTCATCTGTTTCTTCCTCTCCCTTAATAGGAGGACGAAGATCTGTAATAGATATCTTAAGACCCTTTGTCAGAAATGCAGTCTCACGAAGTCTGACACGAAGAGTATTATAATCATAAACTGTTTCATCAAAGATAGTTCCATCAGGCTTAAATGTAACCTTTGTACCCGTCTTATCAGTCTTGCCTATTTCCTTAAGGTCATAGCAGATATTTCCTCTTTCATAACGCTGCTTATATATCTTTCCATCACGGCTTACTTCAACTTCAAGCCAGTCAGAAAGAGCATTAACAACTGAGGAACCAACACCATGAAGACCACCGGATACCTTGTATCCGCCACCACCGAACTTACCACCGGCATGAAGTACTGTAAATACAACTTCAACCGCAGGACGTCCTGCCTTCTTTTGGATTCCTACAGGAATACCTCTACCATTATCGATAACTGTTATAGAATTATCCTCGTTAATAAAGACCTGAATCTCTGAGCAGAATCCGGCAAGAGCTTCATCAACTGAATTATCAACAATCTCATATACAAGATGATGAAGACCTCTTATTGATGTACTACCAATATACATTCCCGGTCTTTTACGAACCGCTTCCAGTCCTTCCAGTATCTGAATTTGTTCAGCATCGTAATTACTCTGTTCCATTACGGACCTCCCTTACTGTTCCCTTTTCTACTCGGTATATTCTATCTATACTGATTCTCTCTCTGATAAAATCATCATATCCCGTACAGGTTATGATGGTCTGAATACCTTTTAAACTTTCCAGCAGTGCATTTCTTCTTCCTGTATCAAGCTCTGACATAACGTCATCCAGAAGAAGAACCGGATCATCGTTTATTATTCTCTTAACCAGCTCAATCTCTGCAAGTTTGAGAGAAAGCGCCGCAGTTCTCTGCTGTCCCTGGGATCCGAAAACTCTTACATCCTTACCATCGATAAAGATTCCGAAGTCATCTCTCTGGGGACCGGTCATGGTCGCACTGTTCTTAATATCGTAATCTCTCTTATTCCTCAAGGCTTCGCGGAAATCTTCTTCGGAAGTATTAGGTTCATAGATAAGCTCTATCTCCTCTTTATCTCCCGTGAGACCGGAGTGAATGCTCTTTATAATGTCATTCATGAGATTCAGGAAATTCTTCCTCTCCCTTATAACTCCCTGTCCATATTCAAATAACTGATCATCCCAGACATCCAGTGTATCCTTCAGAGAAGGATTAAAGTATATCTGTCTCAGAAGATTATTCCTTTGATTCAGAACCTTGTTATAATTCAAAAGATTACTGTAATATATTCTGCTTAGCTGGCAGATTTCCATATCCATAAATCTTCTTCTCTCGGCCGGACCATTCTTCACAATTGAGAGGTCCTCCGGTGAAAAGAAAACCATGTTTATCATTCCAAAAAGCTCTGTTGATCTTCTTATAGGAATTCCATCAACAGCAACTCCCTTATTCCCATTCCTTCGTAAATGCATATCTATCCTGTGGCCCACATCTCTCTTCTTAAGTCCAAGTCTTATGTGCGCCTCATCGAATCCAAATTCTATTATATCTTTGTCCTTTGAATTCTTATGGGATTTGGTGGTAGCTGCTATAAACAGAGATTCCAGAATATTAGTCTTACCCTGAGCATTATCACCGTAAAATATATTGATACCATCACTGAAATTTATATCAAGCGTATCTATATTTCTGTAATTTTTTAATGCCAGAGAATCAACGTACATATAATCAACTCTATTTCTGTTTTTTTACTTTTCTTTCTCCTGTACAGCAACATCTTCTCCGTTATATGAGAAGATATCACCGGGATAAAGCTTTTTACCTCTTCTGGTGTCTACTTCACCATTTACAGAAACCTCTCCGTTCTGGATGATTTCCTTGGCTTCAACACCCGAATCAACAAGACCGGCAAGCTTCATAGCCTGGCCGAGCTTGATAAATTCATCTTTTATTGCAATTATTTTCATCTTTTTCCTCGACTTTAATAAGCATCAACGTTAATGTTGATAGGCAGAATGATATACACGAAGGTACCCTCATCATCCTTGATGATACATGGACTCTTTGAATCCTTCATGTAGATATTAACCTTATCGTCATCTATTACTGAAAGAGTATCCATGATAAAGCTTGGGTTGAAACCGATAACAATCTCATCACCCTCTTTCTCAATGTCAATGTAGTCATTGAAGGATCCTCTGTTAGTATCTATACGGATATACATGATATCGTTGTTCTTAACCTTAACGATGATAGGCTTTCTGTCAGACTCCTGAATAAGAAGGCTGGCTCTGCTGATACATCCCATAAGTTCCTGACGATTAGCCTTAACGATAAGAGACTGATCCATAGAAAGCATATGAGTGATCTTGAAATACTCACCTTCGATAAGTCTTGAAACAACTCTTGTATTTTCAAACTCAAAAAGCATAGTTGAGTTAGTGAAGTAGATAGTTACATCATCATCTGCTCCACCGGTAATAATTCTTGTAACATCCTTGAGAGTCTTTCCAGGAACGATAGCACTGATATCAGAGTTATCACCCTTAAGAGGAACCTTTCTCATGGATATTCTGCTTCCGTCAAGAGAAGTAACAGTAAGAACATTATCCTTAACCTGGAAGTTCTCACCTGTCATCATTCTTGAATTCTCATTATCTGAAACTGAGAATATTGTCTGTCTTACTATATCTCTGAGACCGAGCTGAGAAATTGTGATACTCTGCTCCTTCTCAACAAATGGAAATTCAGGGAAATCTGTTCCATCCCAGAAAGGAATAGAGAACTCTGTCTTCTCACACTTAATCTCCATCTTGTAATCATTGTTGGTAATAAGATCAACTTCGCTGTCATTAAGATTTCTTACAATATCGTAGAAGAGCTTTGCATTTACTGCTGCTGTTCCTTCTTCAAGGATAACGCCTTCAACATAAGTCTCGATTCCGAGAGTAAGGTTGTTAGCTGTAAGCTTAATCTTACCGAGCTTAGCCTCTATAAGTATACATTCAAGTATAGGTCTGGTTGTTTTTACGGCAACTGCCTTGGAAACAATATTTATACCAGCTAAAAGATTTGATTTTCTGATTTTTATATTCATGTTACCGTTCCTTTCTACTGTGGGGCGGCGCCAGCACAGATGATAGTATATATTATATATATTTAGTAGTATTAGTATTAGGAGCTGTTGATATGTTGAAAAGTGTGTAAACCCCATATATATCAAGGCATCCGGGTGTTTAAAAATGTTTATTTATTACCGATATGCTATTTTTGTTCTGGGTTTATCTTGTTGATAATCACATTTATAGTAGATGCGAAGTTATCATCTTTCTTCATTTTCTCTTCAATTCTCTTAATTCCGTTATACACAGTTGCATGGTCTTTACCGCCTACAACCTCGCCTATAGCCTGAAGGCTCTTGTCTGTAAGATCACGGCTGAGATACATAACTGTCTGTCTTGCAAGAGCAATATCCTTGCTTCTCTTAGTAGAAGTAATATCAGGGATAGAAACTCCCATATGCTCTGCAACTACATTAAGTATAACCTCAGGAGTGACGGTTACATTTGTATCCTTGGAAATGAGATCCTTAAGAGTCTCCTTGGCAAGATCAACTGTAACCTTTTCGTTACTGAGTTTAGAATAAACGCTTATCTTATTAAGAGCACCTTCAAGTTCTCTTACATTAGATACAATGTTTTCAGCAATATACTGAAGTACTTCATCAGGTATAGAAAGCTTATTAGAATCAGCCTTATTCTTCAGAATAGCCATTCTTGTTTCATAGTCAGGAGCATGAATATCAATAGGAACTCCCCACTCGAAACGGGATCTGAGTCTTTCATCAAGCTGCTTGATCTCTCTTGGAGGTCTATCTGATGAAATGATAATCTGTTTTTTTGCTTCATATAAGAAGTTAAATGTATTGAAGAACTCTTCCTGAGTTCTTTCCTTACCTATTATAGTCTGGATATCATCTATTATAAGTACATCTACCTGTCTGTACTTAGCTCTGAACTCATCAGTCTTATTCTGCTTGATGGCATCGATGATCTCATTAGTAAAGGTCTCTGATGTAACATAAAGAACCTTGGCATTCTCATCATGCTGCAGAATATAATGAGCTATGGACTGAATAAGATGAGTCTTTCCAAGTCCGGAACCACCATACAGGAAAAGTGGATTAAAGTTATCCTGGCTTGGAAGATCAGCAACAGCAGTACATGTAGCATGTGCATGCTTGTTACTCTCACCAACGATAAAATTCTCAAATGTATATTTAGGATTAAGATTGCCTCTCTTGATGGCTGCATAGTAAGCGTCACTATATGGCTTATCTTCATAAGAAGAAGTCTCATCCTGAACTTCACCATCTACAGAAGCAACAATCTTATTCTTTTCATCTATAACAAGATCTATTTTATAATCATCAAAGAATTCTCTTATTGACGAAAGAAGAAATATGTCATAACCTTTGTTACGGAGATAATCAACACCGTGCTTACCTCTCTTCTCATCAACGTAAAGATAAACAACGTTATCCTTTACATCATATATACTGAGTGGTTTAATCCATGTCTCTATGATAATCCTTGAAACATCGTAGTGATTTTCAAGAATATTAAGTATTTCATCCCAGTTTTTTTCAATATTTTCTTTCATCTAAATGTATCCTTTTCCAGTTTTGAGGGCAAAAACCCACTTATCTATAATACACCAAAACCGCACTTTTAACAAGTTATTCAAATTCTTTAAATTTCCGAATTATGTTAATAGATATCAAACATTTGATATAATTTTGTTGATAGAAAAGTCCCTTAATAATGGGATTCTGTGTATTTTAAACACGAAATTCACATAGTTATACATAAGTTATCAACAGTTTATGCACAAAATGTTGATAAGTTACGTAAACTAAAGGAATATTTAATTTTTATTTTATTGCCAAAAACACCCTAAAAATCGCAATATTTCTTGACTTTTAACGGTATGTCACATAAAATAGAAAAGATTTGTCCTCAGAGGATAGAAGGAGTTTTTCTGTGGATAATATTTTCTTATATAATAAGGAAGAAATTATTTACAATTTGAAAAGGAGGAATTAACGATATGAAGATGACATTTCAGCCAAAGAAGAGATCTCATTCAAAGGTTCATGGTTTCAGAAAGAGAATGAGCACAGCTAACGGACGTAAGGTTCTTTCAGCTAGAAGAAGAAAAGGCAGAAAAGAATTATCTGCATAGTATAAGGATATGAGAAATATCAATACTTTAAAAAACTTCAGAGAGTTTGGCAGGGTATATGCCCACAAAGAATCGTTTGCCAATAAGTATTTAGTGATGTACATCCTACGTAACGACCGGGAGTACAGTAGAATCGGAATCTCTGTAAGTAAGAAGGTCGGTAACAGTGTAGTGAGACATAGAATAACACGTCTCATAAGGGAAAGTTACAGATTGAATAAAGAAAAGATTAAAGAGGGTTACGATATTGTTGTCGTAGCTCGATTTGCGGCTAAGGGAAGGAGCTTTCAGGAAATTGAAAGTGCCTTTCTGCATCTAAGCCGAAAACTGCAGATATTAAATGATTAGTTTAATATGAAGTAATTAATATGAAGAAAATTTGCATTTCTTTAATAAAGTTTTACAGGAAATATATATCTCCGCTTAAGGGGCATTCAACATGTATCTTTTATCCTACATGTTCGGAATATGCTATACAGGCCTATGAGAAGTACGGTTTCTTTAAAGGCACACTCCTTACTGTATGGCGGGTTTTAAGATGCAATCCCTGGGGTAAGGGTGGATATGATCCTGTACCGTAAAGGAGTAATAGATGATTTTAACTAAAGCAACCGGAATTATAATGGGTCCGTTGTCCCGCCTCATGGGCTGGATATTCAACCTCATTTATAATCTGTTTTATGGTTTAAATATCTATTCTATTGGTTTCAGTATTATAGTATTTACATTTATAGTAAGATTACTGCTCTTTCCTATTAACCTTAAGACTACAAAGTCTTCAAAGATCCAGCAGTATCTTCAGCCTGAGTTCAATAAGATAACAAAGAAATATAAGGGTAAAAAAGATCAGGAATCCATGATGAAGCAGAACAAGGAAATGTCTGATCTTAGAAAGAAGTATGGTATTAAGACTTCCACAGGATGTCTTACAGCACTTATTCAGATGCCTATATTCTTCTCACTTTATAACGTTATCGCAAATGTACCGGCATACGTTGGCAAAGTACGTGTTATGTATGAGCCGATAGCAAATGCAATCTTCGGTGCAAATAATGGTTTTAATATCATTAACACATTTGTTGATAATAATAGAGCAAGTCTTGCGAGATTAACAACTAAGATCGCAGAGTTTTCTTCTACAACAGATGCAGCATCAGAGACTGGCAGAAGTATTATAAATGCTATAATCGACGTACTCGCAAAGTGTAGTGGAACACTTTTTGATCAGTTAAAGGAAGTTTTCTCAGCAAGTCCGGAAGTTATCCAGGCAATTGAGTCTAATCAGGAAGCAATCGTAAGATCTAACGATTTCTTTGGAATCAATCTTACAGAAGCACCTGGATTCCATATGACCAGAGCTTTCATTATTCCGGTATTCTGTTTTATATGTCAGTATCTGTCTATGAAGGTTATGCCTATGCAGAAGACAGGTGATGAGCAGCAGGATCAGGCACAGGAGACCATGAGAAAGACTATGATCTTTATGCCTGTCATGTCATTTGTATTTACTGTATTTGCTCCTGCAGGTCTTGGTCTGTACTGGGCAATGAGTGCTCTTGTCGGAGTTCTTATCACAGTATTTACTAACATGTACTATGATCATGTTGATATGGAAAAGCTTGTTGAGCAGCAGATGGAAAAAGCTGAAAAAGAAAGAGAGAAGAAGGGCAATAAGAAGTCATTCATGGATAGAATGATGGAATCTGCTTATGGCCAGGGTGGTGAAGCAGAGCATGCTGACGGAATGAGCAAGTACAGCTCAACAAAGCTTAAGAATTATAGTTCTCCTTCTTCATATAATAATGAAAACCAGTCCTCAAGTGCAGAGGATAGAACAGATACAGGTAAGAAGTACAAGGCCGGAAGTATATCGGCCAGAGCTAATTCCGTAAGGGATTACAACAATAAAGGAGAATAAGTAGTGGAATTTCAGGAATTTACAGGGAAAACCATAGATGATGCTATAATCGAAGCAGCTACTTCTCTTGGAGTTGCTTCAACTGATCTCGAGACAGAGGTCGTATTTAAGGGAAGCATGGGATTTCTTGGAATAGGTGCTAAGCCTGCAGTAATTAAGGCTAGACCTAAGAAGGCTGATTCACTTGATGATATTCTTGGTGATACATCAGCTGCACGTTCTGAGAAACCTGCAAAAACAGCTCCTAAGGCAGAAACTGCTGCACCAAAGGCTGAGAAGCCTGCAAAGAAAGAAGTAGAGAAGCCTGCTAAGAAGGAAGCAAAGGAAGATGCTGAACCGGTAGTAATCGATGAGTCAATCATAGATGATACAAAGGAATATCTGAAGAAGCTCTTTAATGCTATGGAGCTTGAGGCAGATATTACAGTTGAGCTCGATAAAGATACAAGAACACTTAATATCGATGTTGAAGGACCAGAGATGGGAATCATCATTGGTAAGCGTGGTCAGACACTTGATTCACTTCAGTATCTCATCAATCTCTATGTTAACAAGAAGAGTAATACACATATTCGTGTAAAGCTTGATACAGAGAATTATCGTGAGAGACGTAAGGAAACACTTGAGACACTTGCTAAGAACATTGCATTCAAGGTTAAGAAGTCAAGAAGATCCTTTACTCTTGAGCCAATGAACCCATATGAGAGAAGAATCATTCATTCAACTCTTCAGGGTGAGAAGTATGTTGCAACTAAGTCAGAAGGTGAAGAGCCATATAGAAGAGTTGTAGTATACTACAAGAGAAATGGAAGATAGTCTTAGTATCGATAGTTAGATATAAGAATACACAAAAAAGCGCATCTCAGAGGACTTTATTGGACGGGTGAGATGCGCTATTTTTGTGTATTCTTTTTTTATTTTGATTTTGGTGGAAAATACTGCATCATGTTGATCTTGTTTCCGAGTTGAGAGAATTTCTTCTCATACTCTGTCATGATGTTGCCTTCCATGTATTCTGAGTTATGAAGGTCTCGTGTGATCTTCTCAATTCTCCAGCCACATTCTTCTGCAGTTTCTACTGAATACTCAAAGAGATCTTTGTTATCTGTTTTAAAGGTGATACCACCCTCTTCTGCCAGAATGTTTATATATCTGGAAAGAAAACGGTCTGATGTAAGACGTCTCTTTGCAGTTCTTGCCTTAGGCCATGGATCTGAGAAATTAAGATAGATATAATCAACTTCACCCGGAGCAAAGACATCTTCTATCTCTTCAGCATCCATTCTTATAAAAAAGAGATTTGAAAGCTCAGGTTCCTGCTGTCTCTTTTCAATAGCACGGATAAGAACACTTGAATATTTTTCTATTCCTATATAATTGATATTCGGATTCTGTCTGGCACATTCCATGATAAATGTACCCTTTCCCATTCCGATTTCTATAAAGAGTGGATTATCATTTCCGAAGAATTCCTTCCACTTACCCTTTAATTCTTTTTCATCATGTACTACATATTCGTTCTCGGCAATCACTTCTCTGGAGCCGGTTACATTTCTGAGACGCATAATAATTCTCCTGTTTATTTATTCATACTGAACATAGCAAAAGTTCAGTCGAGCACTATTCTAACAAATAATAAATAGTTTTGCATCTTCTTTATTCTTATCTCTTGAGTTTTTTCCCTAAATGTAGCATAATCATACTATCTATGGCTTGAAACAGTTAAGTTAGAGGACTGACATGAAAAGAAAATATTTATTTTGTTTTCTGGCTGTACTATTGGTACTGACACAGATACTTAATTCAACAGCCATGGTTCTTGCTGACGACACTGCCAGCGAAGGTGATGCGTCGAACTATGAATCAGCTGTTGTAATAGATATATCAACCGGAAATATTCTTTACGAGAAAAATGCAGACAAACAGATATACCCTGCCGGACTTATGAAACTTATGACCGGACTTGTGGCTATAGAAAAGACTTCTTCTACTGAAACTGTTAAAGTTTCAAACAATGAGTTTTTTGCAGAGTCACCGGGAAGCCTTGATGTTGTACTGCATCCGGGAGAAGAAATTTCCGTAAGAGATGCACTATTTGCACTCTTTCTTAAATCCGGCGATGATGCAGCACTTGCACTCGCTGAACATATTAGTGGAAGTGCAACTTCTTTTACAGATGAGATGAATAAGCTCTCTGAAGAAATCGGATGTACAGGCAGTGTATGGAAGGGACCAAACAACTATTATGGTGATGGAACTCTTACTACTGCAAGAGACCTGGCTATTATAGCAAAGGAACTCTACTCTCATCCTCTCTTCAGATCTATCATAGAAGCTGATACATATACCATTCCTGCTACTAACAAAAGTGATCCAAGAGAACTTTGGCAGGATAACCGTATGAAGTATAAATCAAATACGGATTTTTATAATCCACTTCATATAGGTGGTAAGGTTGGATATTCTGAACTTGGTGGAGGTTGTTTTCTATCTTTTGCAGAGAATAAGGGAATGACAGTTGCCTGTATAGTTATGGGATGCAAGCCATCTGAAGAAATCTATTCAAGCACATCTAAACTTTATGATAAGGTATTTAATCAGTATACAAGAGTTTATCCATTAAGAGGATATACCTTTGATGTTGATATAGAAGAATCTGTTATTATAGATAATTATTTTGACAGAGTTGAGCATTCTCTTCCTTATTACTATGTAAATGAAGATTTAGCCATAAATGTAGATGCCGGATATGATCCTGCGGATATAAAGTTAAATCCTGTCATGTATACAAAACCGGCCGGAAGTAAAGCCGGAGTAATGGAAATATATTATAAAGGAAGTAAAGCAGCTGAGACAGACATTGAGATAAATATATCCAGTGTATACCCTGAGGATTATCTTAAGGGAGATGGTTCAACTGCAACAGATGCAGATAAAGACAAAGATGCAGCGGATAAGAAAGTAAGATCCGTTTTAATGTATATGATACTTATAGTTATAGGTCTGATGATTCCTCTTCTTGTTGTTCTTCTTTTTGCACTAAGAAGATCCGGGGGAAGCAAGAAAAAGTGAGGCTGTTATGAGCAAAACCAAAAGTATTAAAAACATCAAAGAAGCTAATGAAGAAATGCTCAGATATTTTAATGCGCTCTACTCTGAACATCATGACGAACTTCAGAGTGCAAAGTCCAGACTTTTTGAAATTAATGTAAAGCTGGATGAGCTTGTTAAAACAAAGAACATTTACTCTCTCAATGCTGATTACAGACGAAACCTTTTCAGTCCTCTTAATACAGAGGGTAATGAAAATGAAAAGGAATTAGAAATCCGTCATGAGATTGAGAATCTTACAGAAGAGAGAAATATTCTCGAAGATAAGATAGAAAATGAGAATAGAAATATTAAGTCTATTGAAACAAGACTAAGCAAGCTTAATCTTTCAAAAGCATCACTTCAGAACCTTCAGGATGAACTCGGAATATATATTACAAAATCATCTGAAGAAAAGAAACCTATACTGGAGGAAGATGATAATGAATATGTAGAATCTTCTGATACTCTCCGTCAGCATGGTAAGAATATACTGATGATGAGTACATTTGATAAGACATATAATTCTACTGTAATGGATAAGAGAATCCGTTCAGAGATTGCTTCAAACAGCCATAAGTTAGAGATGATCAGAGATGTCATCAGAACTGATCCAAACAGAGCAAAGGTTACTGTAGATGAAGTTCTGAGTAATTCAAAGAATATCATGCTTGTAATAGATGACCAGCTTAAGAGAAACTACTATTATTTCGATGATAAGAAAAGTATAAAGAGCATGGTTGAAGATTTCGTATTAGATGCACAGGATAAGCATCCTCTCATCGTGTTTGATACAGAGTTTACTAACCTGAATATTCAGCCGCCATATATCAGAATGCTTATGCTCTATAAGCTGCTGGATATATTCTTTGATAATATATATAAACACTCAAAGGCAAGTCATGTAAGAATATCAGTTAGTGAGATCGGTGGAAAGATCGATGTATTCATTAATGATAATGGTATAGGAATACCTGAAAATCATGACAGTAAATCGCCTTGGTATAGTGGTATAAAACGAGCAAAAGAAATAATATATCTTCTTGATGGCAACATTATGTTAACCAATGAAGATGGAACTACAGTAAGATTCAGGTTTGATATAAACTAAGCAAAGTTATGTAAACCTCATAGAATATAAATTATGTAAACTAAAGGAGTAATTATTTAATGAAGAAATTAATCGCAGAGCTGATTTCAGCTGAGTTACCTGAGCTTTCACTGGAAGATATTGAAAAATCAATAGAAAATCCTCCAAAGCCAGAGCTTGGAGATTTTGCTTTCCCATGCTTCAGACTTGCAAAGGTTATGCATAAGGCTCCAAATCTTATCGCCGGAGAACTTGCTGAAAAGATAAAGAGCGATGCAATAGATAGAATAGATGTTGCCGGAGCATATCTTAACTTCTATATGAATAAAGATTTTTATCTTAAGAGTATGATTGAGAAAATCTCTCAGGATAATTTCGGAGCATCAGATGAAGGAAATGGAAAGACTATATGTATAGACTACTCCTCTCCTAATGTTGCTAAGAACTTCCATGTTGGACATCTTAGAACTACATTTATAGGTAATTCTCTCTATAAGATATTCGATAAACTTGGATATAAGGTAGAAAGAATCAATCATCTTGGTGACTGGGGAACTCAGTTTGGTAAGCTCATCGTAGCATATAAGAGATGGGGAAGCGAAGAAGCTGTTAAGGAAAAAGGTATAGAGGAACTTATGAGAATCTATGTTCTTTTCCATGAAGAAGCTGATAAAGATCCTGTACTAGAGGATGAAGCAAGAGCCTGGTTCAACAAGATGGAGAATGGTGATGAGGAAGCTCTTAAGATATGGAGATGGTTCCTTGATATCAGTCTTGAAGAATTTAAGAGAATATATGCTCTTCTGGGTATGGAATTTGATCATTATACAGGAGAAAGCTTCTATATAGATAAAGCTGATGCTGTCGTTGAAGATCTTAAGAAGGCTGACCTTCTTACAGACAGTGAAGGAGCAAAGATTGTTGATCTTTCAGAATATGATATGGCTCCATGTCTTATCCTTAAGAAAGATGGTAGTACAATCTATGCTACAAGAGATCTTGCAGCTGTTAAGTATAGAAAAGAGACATTCGACTTCTTCAAGTGCTTATATGTAACAGGTCAGGAACAGAAACTTCACTTCAAGCAGGTATTTAAGGTAGTTGAGCTTCTTGGTAATGAATGGGCTAAGGATAGTCTCGTACATATTCCTTACGGACTTGTTAGTCTTGGCGGAGAAAAGCTCTCAACAAGAGGCGGAAATGTTATATACGCTGAGGATATTCTTAAGGAAGCAATTGCTAAGATCAGAAGTACTATTGATGAGAAGAATCCGGATCTTAAAGATAAAGATGAAGTATCCAGAATCGTCGGTGTAGGTGCTGTAATCTTTAATGACCTTTATAACCAGAGAATTAAGGATGTTTCTTTCAACTGGAGTCATATTCTTAGTCCTGAAGGAGAGACTGGTCCATATGTAGAATATACATATGCAAGATGTTCAAGTATTCTCAGAAATGCTGCTGATTATCAGTTTACTACAGATATTGATTATTCAGTACTTGAGGATCAGGCTTCAATAGATCTTATTAAAGCTCTTAATGAGTTCCCGAATGTTGTTAAGAGTGCTTCAGAAACATATGAGCCACATATTGTCGCAAGATATGCAATTGCTGTAGCTCAGGCATTTAATAAGTTCTATCATGACAATAAGGTACTTGTTGAAGAAACAGATGTTCGTAATGCAAGACTTATGCTTGTATCACTTACAAGAAAAGTTATCAAAGATGCTATGGATCTTCTTGGTATCGGTGTTGTTGAAGAAATGTAAATATTATATTTGTTCTTTAAGGGAATGTTTCACATGAAACATTCCCTTTTTTGTTTTATGTGAAACATCATAGATATACATATAGTATTTTGAAATTTATATTAGATATATTCTCATTTTAATGTTTCATGTGAAACATTACAAATCCACAATTTAGATATGGATTAATTCGTGTATTTAATTGATTCAGATATATGTTTCATGTGAAACATATTCTCAAACATTCAATTATAGATTTATATATATGATAGTGAATGTTTCATGTGAAACATCTAGTATTAGTAAAACAAGATAAGATACTTGATAGGTCTAACAATGATTATCATATGTTTCATGTGAAACATGTTTTTCGAAATATTTAAAAATCGTTTAAATAATCCGATGTCATCGATATTATTAATGTTTCATGTGAAACATCTATAACTGAAACAAAACGTTGAATTAATAAAAATCTTAATGTTTCATGTGAAACATTATGGTGTATTCGTATTGTTTTTAAGGGGCTGGAATGATATAATAGACAACATCCGTACGATATTAACTATGTTGAAATATAGATAATTTAAGGAGATTGCAATATGGGAAGAATAATTGCGATAGCCAATCAGAAGGGTGGAGTTGGTAAAACAACAACATCTATAAACCTTGCAGCATGTCTTGCTGAAAAAGGTAAAAAGGTTCTTGCCATCGATCTTGATCCACAGGGGAATATGACCAGTGGACTGGGTGTTGATAAGAAGTATATTGATGATGCTGAAGACAGTAAAACAATATATGAAGTTATGTGTGGTGAATGCAATATTGGTGAAGCCATGCTTATAAATGTATTTGATAATCTCAATCTGATTCCTTCCAGTAGAAACCTGGCCGGTGCAGAGATTGATTTTATTGAAACAGAGAAAAAGCAGTATGTATTAAAAGATATTGTCAGAAGTGTAAGAAAGAACTTCGATTTTATAATAATCGATTGTCCACCTGCACTTGGTCTTCTTACTATCAATGCAATGACTGCAGCAGATACGGTTATTGTTCCTATCCAGTGTGAGTTCTATGCTCTGGATGGTCTGTCACAGCTTATATATACAATAGAATTAATTAAGAAGAAACTGAATAAGTTCCTTGAAATAGAAGGAATAGTTTTCACAATGTATGATACAAGAAATAATCTTTCTGAACAGGTTGTACAGAATGTTAGAGATAACCTGGATGAGATTATATATGATACAGTTGTACCAAGAAATGTTCGTCTTGCAGAAGCTCCAAGTTTTGGTCTTCCGATCAATTTATATGACAGCAGATCAACAGGTGCGGAGGCATATCGTAAACTTGCAGACGAAGTTATCAACAATAAATTGTTTTTATAGACAGACAATTGTTGATAAACTGTGAATTATACAAACAGCGTATAATTTCCATAAAATATATTATGTAAACCATTTAAGGAGGACCAAATGGCTGTTAAGAGAGGACTTGGCAGAGGTCTGAATGATCTTCTGTCAGTTAGTGAGGATGAGGCTAAGCAGGCTAAGAAGGATGCAAAGGCTGTTTCAAAGAAGGCTCCTGCAGTTAAAGAGAAGGAAAAGCCGGTAGAGAAACCAAAGAAGGAAGTTGATGAATCATCAGAGGTTATGGTTAAGGTTACTGATATAGAACCTAATCCAAACCAGCCAAGAACAAACTTCAATGAGGATGCTCTTAATGAACTGGCTGAATCTATAAAGAGAATCGGTGTTATCGAACCTATCGTTGTATATAAGAAGGATAGGGGATATGAGATAATCGCAGGTGAGAGAAGATGGAGAGCTGCAAGGCTTGCCGGAATAAAGGAAGTTCCTGTAATTATCAGAAAGTATACAAAGCAGCAGAGAGTTGAGATAGCTCTTATCGAGAATATCCAGAGAGAGAATCTCAATCCTATTGAAGAAGCACTTGCTTATAACCGTCTTATAGAGGAATTCAAGTTAAAGCAGGATGAAGTTGCTGAAAGAGTATCAAAGAGCAGAACTGCTATCACTAACTCCCTCAGACTCCTGAAGCTTTGTGATAAGGTTAAGGAAATGGTTGTCGAGCAGATGATCAGTGCCGGACATGCAAGAGCACTTATCACAATAGAGGATCCGGATGTTCAGTATGAAACAGCAATGACAATCTTTGATCAGGGCCTCAGTGTTCGTGATACTGAGCAGCTTGTTAAGGATGTTAATAACATTCTTGCAACACAGCCTAAGGACAAGGTTGAGACACCTAAGGAAGACAACACAGCACTCCTTGCCATTCTTTCACAGATGGAGAATAACCTTAAGACAACTCTTGGTACTAAGGTTAAGATCAAGCCTCGCGGCAAGAACAAAGGTCGTATCGAGATAGAGTATTTCTCATCCGATGATCTTGAAAGAATCATTCATATTATAAATACAAAGGAGCAGTTATGATACTTACGACAGCGGCAACTAACGTTTTCGGAATCAATCTGGAGATTGTCGTAATAGTGTTCTTTGTTCTGATAGTAATACTTGCGGTAATTCTTGCATTTACGATTAGACAGCTTCAGTCCATAACCAGAAAGTATTATGTGGTAATGAGTGGAAAGAAGGGTATGGACCTCGAATCCATTATCCTTACCAGATTTAAGGAAATGGACAAGGTTAAGGCAAATGCCAAGAAGGTAACAAAGGAACACAGAACCTTTAAGGCTCACCTTGATTCCTGTTACAATAAGATCGGACTTGTAAAGTTTGATGCATTCAGTGATATGTCCGGAGAACTGAGTTTCTCCATAGCACTTCTCAATGATGAGAACTCTGGTATTGTTCTCAGTGCTATTCATACAAAGCAGGGCTGCTATACTTATCTGAAGGAAATTATCCAGGGCGAATCCTACGTGGTACTTTCCGAAGAAGAGAAGGAAGCTCTTAAGAAGGCCGAGACCGTAGATGATATGGTTAAGGGTATGATTGAGAATGCTGAGGATATAACATTTGACATTGATTAATATAAGAAGTAAATTAGATAGATAATCAAAAGACTTTGATTTAGGAGGAGATAGAGATGCTTGATATTAAGTTTCTTAGAGAAAACCCGGAGATAGTTAAGGAAAACATTAAGAAGAAGTTCCAGGACAGGAAGCTTCCTCTTGTAGATGAAGTAATAGAACTCGATAAGCAGAGAAGAGAAGGCCAGGCAGAGGCTGATGAGATCCGTGCTAATAAGAATAAGATTTCCAAGGAAATCGGTGCACTTATGGCTCAGGGTAAGAAGGAAGAAGCTGAAGCAGTTAAGGCTAAGGTAGCTGAGAGTGCAAAGCGTCTTGCAGAGCTTGAGGCTGCTCAGCCTGAGATCGAGGCAAAGATCCGTGAGATCATGCTTACTATTCCTAACATCATTGATGATTCAGTTCCACTTGGAAAGGATGATTCAGAGAACGTTGAAGTTACAAAGTATGGTGACCCAGTAGTTCCTGACTATGAGGTTCCTTATCATACAGATATTATGAAGAGCTTTGCAGGCATCGACCTTGAGGCTGCTGCACGTGTTGCAGGTAACGGCTTCTATTATCTTGTGGGTGATGTTGCAAGACTTCACAGCGCTATTCTTACATATGCAAGAGATTTTATGATCAACAAAGGATTTACATATGTTATTCCTCCTTTCATGATAAGAAGCGACGTTGTTACAGGCGTTATGAGTTTCGATGAGATGGATGAAATGATGTACAAGATCGAGGGAGAGGATCTCTTCCTTATCGGTACAAGTGAGCATTCTATGATCGGCCGTTTCAAGGGTGAAATGATTGACGAGGCAGAGCTTCCTCTTACACTTACAAGCTACTCACCATGTTTCCGTAAGGAGAAGGGTGCACATGGTAAGGAAGAGAGAGGTGTATACCGTATCCATCAGTTTGAGAAGCAGGAAATGATCGTAATCTGTAAGCCTGAAGAGTCAATGGATTGGTTCCATAAGATGTGGAGCTACACAGTTGAACTTTTCCGTTCAATGGATATTCCTGTAAGAACACTTGAGTGCTGCTCAGGAGATCTTGCAGATCTTAAGGTTAAGTCTTATGACGTTGAGGCATGGTCACCTCGTCAGAAGAAGTATTTCGAAGTTGGAAGCTGCTCAAATCTTGGTGATGCTCAGGCAAGAAGACTTCAGATCAGAGTTAAGGGTGAGGATGGAGAGAAGTACCTTGCTCATACACTTAATAACACCGTTGTTGCTCCTCCAAGAATGCTTATTGCATTTCTTGAGAATAACCTCAACGAGGATGGTTCTGTAAATATCCCTGAGGTTCTTCGCCCATATATGGGAGGTCTTGAGAAGCTTACACCGAAGAATGCATAGAGGTAAGATTATATATGCATAAGTATCTCAGAGCAGTTGGTTTCAGCAGCATTAAAAATATAAAACATCTGGAGCCGCTATTTAAGAGTGTAATAGAGAACCCTGATAAGAGAATAGCTGTATGTGCCGATGATAGTGATATATCGGCCATGCAGATAGACAGGGATTTCGGTGAGGATATAGGTATATCCATGGTGGGAGAGCTTGATGAAGCAGGCAACTTCCTGATGGAGCATTATTTTCCTTATGTCAGACCGGATATCTATGTCTATGACGGATTTCTGGAAGTAGAGGAAAGACTTATCAATAAGTCTTATGCCGGTATTTCTGATGATTCGGAATTATCTCTTATCTTCTATGTTCAGAATATAGTAGATATAGATAAGAAGAGAATAGCACCGAGTGATACAGTGGATGCAGTAATGCTGGCTGCTCTTTCGGATCGGGGAAGCATACTTCTGCCGATAGCACAGCCGTCAGAAGGAGAGGATCTTTTCTCGATGGTTGAGACTTCTATTATCCCTTGTGGTGTAGAGTGCGAACTCTACAGGATAGTAGGAACTATTCTTGATGTAAGGCATGTTCAGAATCTTATAACCGGAGAAAGAGTTATTCTTATGAATATAAGCTGTAACGATTATAAGATAAGACTTGCTATCAATGAAATGGATCTTATCGGGGAGCCTGAGAAGGGGCGCAGATTCCGTGGAGACATATGGCTTCAGGGATTAATGCTTCTTGACTAAAATACATCTTTTAGATACAATGGAGTCTGCTGATAACAGCAGACCTTATGTTTCCGTAGCTCAGCAGGATAGAGCGTCCGCCTCCTAAGCGGAAGGTCGTGCGTTCGAATCGCATCGGGAACACATTATAAGCGGATTTTCGTCGGCAATATATGCCGGACGGAAATCCGCTTTTTTTGTGCCTGCTTATTGAAAACTATGGAGGCGAAAAAGCAACAAAAACAGGCGAAAAAGCAAAAATTGTTGCCACCACCTCCACCAAAAGGCAATTTCAAGGGCGAAAAAGCAACAAAAACAGGCGAAAAAGCAAAAAATGTTGCCGCCGCCTCCGCTAAAAGGCAATTTTAAGGGCACAAAAGCAACAAAAACAGCCGAAAAAGCGAAAATTGTTGCCGGAGAGATTTAAATCAAGCAAATTTGGGGTCGAAAAAGCAACAAAAACAGCCAGAAAAGCGAAAAATGTTGCCAAAGCACAGGATGAAAGCGCCGGATGAGCAAGAAAATTCCTACTCCCCAGAGTTTCTGTTCAGCTCCGCTGCCGCATCAATAGATTCTTCATATCCCTTAAGAGCTGCAAAGGGAGCAAATATCTTTGCTCTGTCTTCACGCTTCATGGACGGATGCTTTGCGGAGAAGGCATCATTTATATGCTTAGGCCGTTCAAGGTCTATTATATCTTTATAAGCTCCGTTATAATCTTCCATCAGCTCTTGTGACCTCCTATCTGTCCGTTTCTTGCTATAGTAGTTGCACCATCAAGCAGATTTGTTCCCTTAAGGATTGCATTTTTACCATACTTATCCTGGATGGCAAGCATAGCATTCTGAAGACGTTTCTCCTGTTCTTCTTTCTCGGGATCGGTGAAAATATCAAACTGTTCGTAGTTGTCTTCTTCTTTCTTCAGATTGTTGGCTGAAAGGGTAACTCTTCTTACAGTCAGCTCTTCATCTATTATGCGGTCATATAATTCCATTAAAGCATTTACTATAAGGGCAGTGGAGCTGGTATGTTTATTCAGGTTTGCGGTTCCGTGGGAATGCATGGGAACCAGTCTTCCATAGTGATCCACCTGAAGTTCACCCTTATATTTGCCATTATCTACATTTTCCCTGTCATAGTTTATATCGAGAGTAATGTTATCAGTAACCACATGCTTTCTTACCATATCGAGGACAAGAAGCTCGGTCATCTCACGGACGATGATCCTGGCTTTATCCACCGGATAAGGGGTAGAGAGAACCTGGCCGGAGGATAGACTGTTGGTGCTGGGCTTATAGCTCTTTATATCTTCCATGGTGGTCGGCTCTATGCCCCAGGCATGATCTATAAGTATCTCTGCATCAATACCGAATATCTGATAGAGACGTTCTTCATCAGTCAGGCTTCGGCGGGCAATATCTCCCATGGTATACATATGGTTGTTGGCAAGGCGTCTTGCGGTTCCGCCGCCGATCCTCCAGAAGTCGGTTATAGGTTTATGATCCCAGAGAAGTTTTCTATAAGTATATTCGTTAAGCTCTGCGATTCTTACTCCATCGGCATCTGCTTCCATATGCTTTGCTGTTATATCCATGGCTATCTTTGCAAGATACAGATTCGTTCCTATTCCTGCGGTTGCGGTGATTCCTGTACGGGACAGGACATCGCGTATCATTTTTATGGTTAGCTCATGAGCTGTCATCTTGTAGGTCTGAAGATATGCAGTCACGTCAATAAAGACCTCGTCGATACTGTAAACATGAATATCTTCGGGGGCTATATAATTCAGATATGTTTTGTATATTGTAGTGGAAAAATCAATGTACTTGGCCATGCGGGGAGGAGCGATTATAAAATCGATATCCTCACCGGTACGCTGCTTAATCTCAGCAAGACGTGACTTGACCTCAAAGAGACGTGCCCTGCCTGGAATCCCGTATGCTTTCAGTGCCGGTGATACCGCAAGGCATATAGTCTTATCGGTTCTTGATTCATCAGCTACTACAAGTCTTGCTGTGAGAGGATTAAGACCTCTTTCAAAGCACTCGACCGAAGCATAGAAGGATTTCAGATCAATGGCAACGTATTGTCTATTCATAGAAACTCCTGAATGTGGATGTTATGTCGTTCCTGGCTGTGGAGCAAGAGCATTAAGCCTGCTGGCCATAGCTATGGATAGGTGATGAACATTTTCCACAGAAGAATGAATTGAAATTACATATGTTGTGGCAATTCGGACAGTAGATCATACGAGGAGCCTCACGACGGAGGATCGAGGTTGTCTCTTCCGGCTGTGGTATAGCAGGCTGTGCGTTCTGATCGTAAGCACTCTGTACTGAAGCTGCCTGACCATAAGCTGGTGCCTGATTTGGAGCCTGTCCTGCAGGAGCCTGGTTCATAGGAGCAGCGGCAGGAGCCTGTCCATATGCTGCCTGTGGTGCAGTAGGTGCCTGTGAAGATGTACCGGATGCCTGTGCGTATGGAGCCTGATTGTAAGCACCCGGAGCACCCTGAGACTGAGCTGAGCTGTAAGCCGGCTGACCCATAGGAGCAGCGCTGTAGGCCGGTGCGCCCTGTGCGTATGGAGCCTGATTCATAGGAGCGGCGCCATAGCCCGGCTGACCCATAGGAGGCTGACCGTAAGCATTTGGAGCCTGACCGTAAGCCGGCTGACCCATAGGAGGCTGACCGTAGGCCGGTGCACCCTGTGCATATGCAGGATTCATAAGTCCCGGAGCTCCGTAACCAGGAGCCGGATAAACCCAGTACTGCTGATATACAGGCATGTTATATATAGCTGTATTCTTCTTTGATGCTAAAAGAATCTTTCTGATCGTTATGATATCTGCAACGATAACAAAAGCAAGGAATATAACGATAAACAGGATTTTCTGTGTAAACAGACAGAAATCATAGAAACCGTGAAGTGCGGCTGCTGTAAAGAAGCCACGAAGTATATTCTTGGTTACGCCATCCTTGTTGCCGATAACCTTGTTATATTTTGCTTCTCCGTAATAGTATCCCATAAATACTGAGAACATACCGTGAGCCGGGATGGCAAGAAGAGCTCTTCCGATAGCCATCTTAAATCCACCGCTGCTCTGACCAAATATATAGAGGATGTTCTCGATCAGAGCAAATCCCATGGATGAATAGAAGCAGTAAACAATTCCATCAAACTTAAAGTTAAAAGCAGGATGATTCCAGGTTATGAAAAATGCTGCCATGAACTTTACGAACTCTTCAACGATAGCTACACCGATGAAGGCCATAATAAAGTAGTAAGCATAGGTTGGAGCATTTCTTGGTACTCCAAACATAGGATCGATAACTGATTCAAGAAGCTGCTCTAAGAGGACAGCAGGTATAGCTGATCCTACACCTAAGAAAAACAGACCGACAAGGAGCGGCAGGGGCTCCTTCTCATAGGAATCTTTTGCATAGATAAAAAACAAAAGAAGAATTACCGGCAGAATCGCCAGCAGCAGTAAAAATAGTGTCATAATATTGTTCCCTTTCCTTCACTAAATGCCCCCTGTTGGAGCGGTTTTATACACCTTATAGTTTATAGCAATATTGGTGAAAATTAAAGCAATATTTGAATAGAAATGAACAAAAAAATTTGTTAGTATTGTTTATGTGACCATGGGGAAATGTCGATTTTTTAAACGATTTGCACAGCAAAAACTATAGAAATATTGACATAACTATAAAAAAAAGGAGGGGGAGAACGTAGAATGTTTCAGGATTTTAGTGAAAAAGCAGCTGAATTAGTAAGTAAAATGACACTTGAAGAAGCTGCATCACAGCTCAGATATGATGCACCGGCTATAGAGAGACTTGGTATCCCGGAATATAACTGGTGGAGCGAAGGACTTCATGGACTTGCAAGAGCAGGTACAGCTACGGTCTTTCCACAGGCTATTGCCCTGGCTTCAGCATTTGATAAGGATATGCTTAAGAAGATTGCGGAGGTTGTATCAACAGAGGCAAGAGCTATATATAATGAGAATTCAAAGCGTGGTGACAGAGACATATATAAAGGTCTTACTATCTGGTCACCTAATATAAATCTTTTCAGAGACCCACACTGGGGAAGAGGTCAGGAGACTTACGGAGAGGATCCTTATCTTACATCAAGACTTGGTGTGGAATTCATTCGAGGCCTGCAGGGTGACGGTAAATATCTTAAGACAGCAGCCTGCGCAAAACACGCAGCAGTACACTCTGGACCGGAGGCTACAAGACATTCCTTTGATGCGATTGCTTCTGCCAAGGATATGGAAGAGACATATCTTCCAGCATTTGAGGCAGCAGTTAAAGAAGCAGGTGTTGCCGGAGTCATGGGTGCTTATAACAGACTTAACGGCGAGCCTTGCAACGGAAGCAAGAAGCTTCTCGTAGATATTTTCAGAAAGAAGTATGGTTTTGAAGGATATATCGTATCAGACTGCTGGGCTATCAAGGATTTCCATGAGAGCCACATGGTTACTTCAGGACCGACTGAATCAGCTGCCATGGCTATTTCCGCAACCTGTGATGTAAACTGCGGAGTTGTATATCTTTACATGCTCAAGGCTTACGAGGAAGGCCTCGTAACAGAAGAGCAGATCAGACAGGCAGCAACAAGAGCTATGACTATAAGACTTGCCCTTGGTATGTTCGCAGATGACTGCGAGTATGACAGCATCGGTTATGATGCAGTCTGCACACCGGAAGCAGCTAAACTCAGCTACGAGGCAGGTGCTAAGTCAGTAGTTATGCTTAAGAATGACGGAATTCTTCCATTAAATAGAGATTCTGTTAAGACCATCGGTGTTATCGGACCGACAGCTACATCCATAAATGTACTCAACGGCAACTACAACGGAACCGCAAACGAGTACGTTACAAACCTTGACGGAATCAGAGCTGCAGCAGGCGAAGGCGTAAGAGTCCTCTATGCTGAAGGAAGCAACCTTTTCATGGATAAGGTTCAGCCTCTGGCAAAGGATGATGACAGAATCACCGAAGCCGTAATCGTTGCAGAACATAGTGATGTAGTTATCCTTTCTCTCGGACTTGACTCTACCATCGAAGGAGAGGAAGGAGATACTGGAAATGCATTTGCAGCGGGAGATAAGAACTCTCTGTTCCTCCCAGCTTGTCAGCAGAGATTACTGGAGGCCGTTGTTAAGACAGGTAAGCCTGTGATACTTGTTATTAACACAGGAAGTGCCATGGATGTAACCTTTGCTGATGAGAACTGCAGTGCAGTACTTCAGTCCTGGTACAGCGGACAGTTCGGAGGAAGAGTTCTTGGTGACATCCTCTTCGGAAATATCTGTCCAAGTGGAAAACTTCCGGTTACATTCTATAAGGATGGAACAACACCGGACTTCAACGACTACAGTATGAAGGGTCGTACTTACAGATATATGGACAGCGTACCGCTTTATCCATTCGGATTCGGACTCAGCTACAGCAGCTTCTCTTATGGAGCACCTGAGTTTGATGAAGCAGCAGGAGATGTAAAGGTAGCTGTTACAAATACAGGTTCTGTTGATGCAGACGAAATCGTAGAAGTTTATATCACATCTGAGGAAGGAATAAAGCTTCCTGATCAGCCAAGATACAGCTTATGCGGATTTGAAAGAGTTTCTCTTTCAGCGGGTGAGACAAAGACAGTAAATGTAAAGATCAGTGACAAAGCATTTACATTGGTTAACGAAGCCGGTGAAAGATTTACACCGGGCGGAGAGTACACACTTTATGTCGGAGGCCAGCAGCCGGATGACAGAAGCCGTGAACTTACCGGAAATTCCGTACAAACCGTAAAATTTCATAAATAATTAATAAGAATTTATCTTTCAAAGTTAGATAAATGATATTAAAATAATAAAAGTCACATAAAAATTTTTTAGGAGGTTGTAGCATGAAGTTTTTTATTGATACCGCAAATGTAGATGATATTCGCAAGGCGAATGATATGGGAGTTATCTGCGGTGTAACAACAAACCCATCTCTTATTGCAAAAGAGGGAAGAGATTTTAACGAGGTAATCAAGGAAATCACATCTATAGTTGATGGACCTATCAGTGGAGAGGTTAAGGCAACTACAGTTGATGCAGAAGGTATGATCAAGGAAGGCCGCGAGATCGCAGCTATCCATCCTAACATGGTTGTTAAGATTCCTATGACAGTTGAAGGTCTTAAGGCAGTTAAGGTTCTTTCAAAGGAAGGAATCAAGACAAATGTAACACTTATCTTCACAGCTAATCAGGCACTTCTTGCAGCTAAGGCTGGTGCAACATATGTATCACCTTTCCTTGGAAGACTTGATGATATAAGCACACCAGGTATTGACCTTATTGAGTCAATCGTTCAGATATTCGACAACTATGGTATCGAGACAGAGATCATAGCTGCAAGTATCAGAAATCCTATTCATGTAACAGACTGCGCACTTGCAGGTGCTGACATCGCAACTGTTCCTTATTCTGTAATTGAGCAGATGACAAAGCATCCTCTTACAGATCAGGGTATCGAGAAGTTCCAGAAGGACTACAAGGCAGTTTTCGGTGAGTAATCCGTAAGGTTAAATGTCAAAGTCACGAAGTGCCCCGAAAGTAAGGAGCGCTTAGATAATTATATGAGAGGATAACAATATGACAAATCAGGAATTACAGCAGAAAGCATTAGATATAAGACGAGGAATCGTCACAGCTGTTCACAGTGCTAAGTCTGGTCATCCGGGCGGATCACTTTCAGCAGCAGATATTATGGCTTGTCTCTTTTTTGAAGAGATGAATATAAACCCATCCAACCCTGATGACCCGGACAGAGACAGATTTGTCCTGTCAAAAGGACATGTGGCTCCAGCATTATATTCCACATTAGCTAATAGGGGATATTTTCCGGTTGATGATCTAACCACCCTCAGACATACCGGTTCATATCTGCAAGGACATCCGGATATGAAGCACATTCCAGGAGTAGACATGTCCTCCGGCTCATTGGGACAAGGACTTTCAGCTGCAGTAGGTATGGCACTTGCTGCTAAGCTTGATAATAAAGATTTCAGAGTTTATTCACTTCTTGGTGACGGAGAGTCAGAAGAAGGACAGATCTGGGAAGCTGCTATGTTCGCAGGTTTCCGTAAGCTGGATAATCTCGTAGTTATCGTTGATAACAACAACCTTCAGATAGACGGTAGTCTTGATGAGGTTTGCTCACCTAACCCGCTTGATAAGAAGTTTGAAGCATTCAACTTCCATGTAATCTCTATCGATGGAAACAATATTGATGAGATTCTCGCAGCTCTTAAGGAAGCACGTGAGACAAAGGGAATGCCGACAGCTATCATCGCACACACGGTTAAAGGCAAGGGCGTGTCATTCATGGAGAACAACGTTGGATGGCATGGAAAGGCACCTAATGACGAAGAGTATGAGCAGGCTATGGCCGAGCTGGGAAGGGCGTGAGATTATGGCAGATGAAAAGAAAGCAGTTGCAACAAGAGACAGCTATGGCGCAGCGCTTGCTGAGCTTGGAAGAGAGCATGAGGACCTTATAGTTCTTGACGCAGATCTTGCTGCAGCAACAAAGACAGGCGTATTTAAGAAGGAATTTCCTGATAGACATATCGACTGCGGTATCGCAGAGTGTAACATGGCAGGTATCGCTGCCGGACTTGCAACCTGTGGAAAGGTACCTTTCATGAGCAGCTTCGCTATGTTCGCAGCAGGAAGAGCATTTGAGCAGGTAAGAAACTCAATCGGATATCCACATCTTAATGTTAAGATCGGTGCAACACATGCAGGTATCTCAGTTGGTGAAGACGGAGCTACACATCAGTGTAACGAAGATATCGCCCTTATGAGAACTATTCCTGGAATGGTTGTTATCAATCCTAGTGATGATATCGAAGCAAAGGCTGCAGTTAAGGCAGCTTATGAGTACAAGGGACCTGTATATATGAGATTCGGCAGACTTGCAGTTCCAATCATCAACGATGGTGACGACTACAAGTTTGAAATCGGAAAGGGCGTTCAGCTTAAGGACGGCCGCGACCTTACAATCGTTGCAACTGGACTTACAGTTGCACCTGCACTTGAGGTTGCAAAGAGATTCGACGAGGAAGGCATAAGCGTAAGAGTTATCAATATTCATACCATCAAGCCACTCGACGAAGATATTATCGTAAAGGCTGCTGAAGAGACAGGCAGAATCTTTACAGTAGAAGAGCATTCTATCATTGGTGGTCTCGGAAGTGCTGTTGCAGAAGTACTTGCTGAGAAGGCACCGGTTAAGGTTACAAGACTTGGCGTTATGGATACTTTCGGAGAGTCCGGTCCGGCTAAGGAACTCCTTGTTAAGTATAAGCTTGACGCTGATGGAATCTATGAATCTATTAATAGTCGTTTATAGTCAATTACCCAAGTAATGTTATAGGCGTTATTATACATTATTATTTTTTACCAGGAGGGGTTTAAAAATGAAAAATTTACCAGAGGTTAAGATGGGTATCGTGGCAGTTAGCCGTGATTGTTTCCCAATGAGTCTTTCAGAGAGCAGAAGAAAGGCTGTTGTTGCTTCTTACAAGGAGAAGTATGGTGACATCTATGAGTGTCCTGTAACAGTTGAGAACGAAGTTGATATGAGAAAGGCTCTTGCTGATGTTAATGCAGCAGGCGTTAATGCTCTTGTAGTATATCTTGGAAACTTCGGTCCAGAGTCAAGTGAGATCCTTCTTGTTAAGGAGTTCCAGGGACCGGCTATGGTTATCGCTGCAGCTGAGGAAGCTGGAGACAGACTTCTTGACGACAGAGGAGATGCTTACTGTGGTATGCTTAATGCAAGCTACAACTTAAAGCTTCGTAACGTTAGAGCTTACATTCCTGAGTATCCTGTAGGTACAGCTGATGAGTGTGCTGACATGATCAAGGAATTCGTATCTGTAGCTAGAGTTAAGATCGCTCTTGATGATCTTAAGATCATCAGCTTTGGTCCAAGACCACAGGACTTCCTTGCTTGTAACGCTCCTATTAAGCAGCTTTACAACCTCGGTGTTGAGATTGAAGAGAACTCAGAGCTTGATCTCTTCGAAGCATTCAACAAGCATGAGGGTGATGAGAGAATCCCTGCAGTTGTTGATGATATGGCTAAGGAGCTCGGTGCTGGTAACAAGAAGCCTGAGATTCTTTCAAGACTTGCTCAGTATGAGCTTACACTTCGTGACTGGATCGATGCTCATAAGGGAAGCAGAAGCAACGTTATCATCGCTGGTAAGTGCTGGCCTGCATTCCAGACACAGTTCAAGTGTGTTCCTTGCTATGTAAACAGCCGTCTTGCTAAGGATGGTATCCCTGTATCATGTGAAGTAGATATCTACGGAGCACTTTCAGAGTACATCGGACAGCTTGTAAGTGAAGATACAGTTACACTTCTTGATATCAACAATACAGTTCCTAAGGATATGTATGATGAGGAAATCAAGGGTAAGTTCGGTTATGACTACAAGCTTACAGATACATTCATGGGATTCCACTGCGGAAATACAGCTACAGACAAGCTTGCATTCTGTGAGATGAAGAACCAGAAGATCATGGCTCGTGCACTTCCAGAAGAAGTTACAAACGGAACACTTGAAGGAGATCTTATCCCAGGTGAAGCTACAATCTTCAGACTTCAGTCAACATCTGATGGAAAGCTTCGTGCTTACGTTGCAGAAGGTGAGATCCTTCCAGTAAGAACAAGATCATTCGGTGCTATCGGTATCTTCGGTATTCCTGAAATGGGACGTTTCTATCGTCACGTACTTGTTCAGAGAAATTATCCACATCATGCAGCTATCACATTCCATCACAATGGAAAGGCACTCTTTGATGTATTCAAGTTCCTCGGAGTAAACTTCGATCAGATCGATTACAATCATCCGGCAGGAGTATTATACAAGTCAGAGAATCCGTTTGCTTAATCAGCAAAACTGAAACTATGATTTAAAAAGGGCTGCCACCTCAATCTGAGGTGACAGCCCTAAATTATTGTTCGGCTTTTTAATTTTGAATTCGTATATTACGTCAGCTTATTTCTTCTTCTTATAGTTTGCGCAGAAATTTGCAAAACACTGCTCCTGATATGGGAGCTTCTTATCGGAAACAGGTGCCATAAGATTTCCCTTAACACCGTTCTTCAGATAGATATTGATAGCCTGGATCTTCTTGTTAAAGATATTGAAGTTCTTAACTTCAAGAGCCTGGATATCTTCGTATCTGATGAAGAAGAACTTGCTCATATCCGGCTCGAACTTGTCCGGAGAGTATGTGAGTAAGGCCTTTGTTGCTTTAAGTGCAAATACACCAATACCCATATCGGTCTGATTGAAAAGAAATCCGTCTGTGTTTTTGAAAATATTCTGTGATTGTGAATCAGCCATTGCCTGAACCATTCCCCCAATAGCTCCAAAAGCACTGCCCGGACCGGCGCTGGTATTCTTGTAAGCAATAAAGATGTTGTTAAATGATCCGACGCAGTTGACGGATCTGAAAAGCTCTAATGCATTTTCATAAGTGTTGAATTGTGCCATTTTTGTTTCTCCTTTTAACCTTCAAAAAATTACGGGAACATTATAGAAGATTCCATATCAAAAATCAAACAAATAATCTATAAAAATATTAATTTTTTGCGGTATTTGGAGAACCAATCCCCTTATGTATCATTGCATATAAGGCAAAAAAAAGATATAATGTATCATAGTTTTCGTGAACGTTGTCTCCATAGAAGGAGACGAATTAAATTATTAGGAGGACACATAAATGTTTATTGGTGTAGATCTTGGTACATCAGCCGTTAAGCTTATCATTACTGATGATAACGGTAAGATTCAGAAGACAGTATCTAAGGAGTACGGACTCAGCTTCCCACATCCGGGTTGGTCAGAGCAGTCACCTGAGGACTGGTATACACAGTCTATCGCAGGTATCAAGGAGCTCCTTGAGGGATATGATAATCCGGTTGTTGAAGGTATCGGTGTCGGCGGACAGATGCACGGACTTGTAGTTCTTGATGAGAACGATGAAGTTATCCGTCCGGCTATCCTTTGGAATGACGGAAGAACAACAGCTGAGGTTGATTATCTTAACAACGAGATCGGTAAGCAGTTCCTGTCAGATCATACAGGAAACATCGCATTTGCAGGATTCACAGCTCCAAAGATTCTCTGGATGAAGAATAACGAGCCAGAGCTCTTCGCAAAGATCAAGAAGATAATGCTTCCTAAGGATTATCTTGTATATAAGATGACAGGTGCTAATTCAACAGATTATTCAGATGCATCAGGTATGCTTCTTCTGGATGTTAAGAATAAGTGCTGGTCTAAGGAAATGATCGATATCTGTGGTATCACAGAAGAGATGCTTCCAAAGCTTTATGAAAGTTTCGAAGTTGTAGGCGAGATGAAGCCTGAAGTATGTGCAGAGCTTGGCCTCAGCACAGCTCCAAAGTTTGTTGCAGGTGCCGGAGATAATGCTGCAGCAGCTTGTGGTACAGGTACAGTTGGTCCTAACAAGTGTAACATCTCACTTGGAACATCAGGTACAGTATTCATCACAAGTGATAAGTTCGGTGTTGATAGTGCAAATGCACTTCACTCATTTGATCACGCTGATGGTGGTTTCCATCTTATGGCATGTATGCTTTCAGCTGCATCATGCAACAAGTGGTGGATGGATGAAATCCTTAAGGAGAAGGATTATGCAGGAAGCCAGACAGGAATCACAGAGCTTGGTGAGAACACAGTTTACTTCCTTCCATACCTTATGGGTGAGCGTTCTCCATGGAACAACCCTGCAGTAAGAGCATGCTTCTTCGGAATGAGCATGGATACATCAAGAGAAGATATGATCCAGGCAGTTCTTGAAGGTGTTGCTTTCGGTCTTCGTGATTCTATTGAAATCGCAAAGGCACAGGGCATCACAATTACTGAAAGTACAGTATGTGGTGGTGGAGCAAAGAGCCCTCTCTGGAAAAAGATACTTGCAAATGTTCTTGGCATAACAATTAAGACAGTAAAGAATGATGAAGGTCCTGCACTCGGTGGAGCTATCCTCGCAGCAGTAGGATGCGGTAAGTTCGCAAATGTAGTTGAAGCTACATCAGGACTTGTAGAGCTTTCAGACATCATCGAGCCTGAAGCAGAGCTTGTTGCTAAGTACAATGAAAGATATGCCCGGAAGCATACGTTTAAGACGAAATATAATACGTTTATGATAATAAATCAGATACAAGGCCGGATTATAGTATATTGATTGTTCGAAATACATTAATAAATTACAGAAGAAGGAATAATACAATGTCAACACTAGTGGTAAAAGATTTATGTAAGATATATGAGTCCAGATACGGAAAGACTAAGTATCAGGCACTGGATAACGTCTCCTTTACAGTTGAAAAGGGAGAGTATATTGCGGTAATGGGAGAGTCAGGATCAGGTAAGACCACTCTTCTTAATATGCTGGCAGGTCTTGATGATATAACCTCCGGCAGTGTTCTGCTTGAAGGAATGGATCTGAAAGATATAAGTGATTCAAAGATGGCTAAGTTCAGAAGGGAGAATCTTGGATTTGTATTTCAGGACTTCAGCCTGCTGGACTTCTTCACGCTGAAGGATAACATTCTTCTTCCTACGGTTCTCAGGGGAGAGAATCATAAGGAGAGCGTGGATAAGATGATGGAGATTGCGAAGACCCTGGAGATAGACGGGCTTCTTGATAAGTATCCTTATGAAGTGTCCGGCGGACAGAAGCAGAGAGCTGCTGTTGCAAGAGCTATCATTGTTGATCCGAAGATGCTTCTGGCAGATGAGCCTACAGGAGCACTGGACTCCAAGTCCACGGAGAACCTGCTTGATATATTCGATATTCTGAATAAACAGGGGCAGACCATTTTTATGGTTACCCATAGTGTAAAAGCAGCCTGCAGAGCAGGACAGCTGCTGATAATAAAGGATGGACGTCTGCACGACAGGCTGACTAAGACAGAGGGAATGTCTAACAAAGAGTTTGAGAAGGTGATCATGGATTACCTTACTAAACAGGGAATAGAGGGGTAGTGCGACATGTATCTGATAAAGCTTGCTTATAGAAACATGAAGTCTAATAAAGGAATATACATGCCCTTCATCCTGGCAGGAATAGTATCTGTTGTAATATTCTATGTGATCGCCTTTATTGGAATGAATCCGTCTGTGCTGGAATCCGTCAGTTCGGCAACCTTTGAGAAGATACTTAAGGCCGGCATAGCATTTTCAATATTAATAGTATTCTTCTTTTTATATCTGGCTAACGGATATCTTCTGAAGAATAAGAAAAAGATCTTTGGTATATGGAATACCCTTGGTATGTCAAAGAATCAGATAGTTGTAGTGACCTTCTGGGAAACCCTTATATTCTACCTCATCGCATGTGTGGCGGGTGGGATAATAGGTACCGCAGCGTCCTTCGGGTTATCTTATGCAATTGTAGGTCTGCTTGGAGTAGAGGGAACCATCACCATAACCCTTTCTGCAAAGGTACCGCTGTTTGTATTATCGGTTTTCGGAATACTCTACCTCGCAATATTCATAGTAAATGCATATACCATATATAAAACAAAAACCATAGAGCTTATCAAGGGAAAGCAGATCGGCGATAAGGAAGTACGTGGTGCAAAGTACCGTTCTGTTCTTGGCGTGGCGGTTCTTCTTGTGGGCTACGGAATATGCTTTTTTACAAGGTCGCCGATCTCGGCCTTTGTGATGCTGATACTGTCGGCAGCCCTTATAATATACGGAATCTACATGATCTTCGAATATACTTCCGTTAATATCCTGAATCGTCTTAAGAATAACGACAAGGTATATTATAAAACGGATAATTTTATCTGCGTATCAAACCTCCTTTACAGGATAAGGAAAAATGCAGTGGGTCTTGCGACAATCTGCGTCCTCAGCACAGCAGTCATAATAATTCTTACCACAACCATATCTCTGTATGCCGGAATACATTCCCAGGTAGATGGAATGTTTGTAAAGACAGTTATGGCTTCAGTTATAGATGCAAATGAGGAGGAGAAGGAAGCCCTCAGGGAATTCGTGGATGAAACTGCGGATAAGTATGGAGTAGCAGAGGAGGATAGATACTTCTTTACGCATTACTCCTGCGAAGCAAGATATAAGGATGAAAAGATAGAGTGTGATGAGTCAGTAAATATGCTCAGTCCGGACTTTGCCTATGTTATCTTTGTAAATGCAGATGATTATAATCATGTATTTGGTACAGACAAGACCCTTGGTCCCGATGAAGTTCTGGTCATCACTAATCAGAAATATAATAAGGACACCATCACTCTGGGTGATGATGTGTATAAAGTTCTGGAGGTTATGCCGGCGGACAAGTCCATAGAAGGTGATGGCGGGCAGATATCAGCCGGTTTTGAGATAGTATGTTCTGATGTGGGAAGCTGTTTTAAGAGTGTACTTCGTGCTGAAGATGGTGATGAGAGACTGGGGGTTCTGGATATTAACTGTTATCTTGATCCGGAGGATGAAGATGTTCAGAATGCACTGATCAGTGAGATCCATGGATTTATGAATGAAAGAGACCTGAAGGGAAATTGCTATGGTTATGAGGAATCCTTCAGCTTCTACTTGTCCTTTTATGCAGGAGCACTCTTTATAGGAATCGGACTCAGCATACTCTTTATCATAATGACCGCTTATATTATTTATTATAAGCAGGTTTCAGACAGCTTCGAAGACAGAGATGCATTTCTCATGATGGAGAAGATAGGTCTTACCCATGGTGAGATCAAGCGTTCTGCGGGAAAGCAGATGGTGATCACCTTTGCTGCACCGGTTATCTTTACAGCAGTCAATGTAATGTTTGTAAGTAAGATAGTATATAAGTTCATGGCCATACTTAACATGAGCAACTTTTCACTATTCATAATGTGCATAGGAATAAGCGTGCTCATATATGCCGTTATATATATGGCGCTGTATTTTATAACAACTCATATATATACAAAGAATGTTTCAGAAAAATACAGTGTAGTCTAAGTTTAAGCGCTGCCCAATAGGGCGGCGCTTTTTTACGCTTACGACTTAAAAGCGTGCATTTAGGAGTAAAACAAGAGAACGGAAGGAATCCGTATATAATTATCCTTGATATAGAAAGGAGAAGTGACGTATGAAAGCAATGGTTAGAATTACGATACTTGAACTTAAGAAGCTTCTGAAGAAGAAGGGATTTATATTTGGTCTTCTGCTCGTTTTTCTTATGGGATGTGGAATGACGTATGGAGCATATATTTTCCCTAAGAGTTTTGGTGTTCATAATGTAATAGCCTTCTATGGGAACTTTGCAAGTATTCTGATAATGTTCCTGGGAGCAAAGAGTCTTGGAGAGGAGTTTGACCTTAGGACGGCCACCTTTGTGTTTACGTCAAGATGCAGCAGGCCAAAGATCATAATAGCAAAGATACTGTCTATTGCTCTTGTAAATATGATCATCGGATTCTGTGGCGGAATACTGTATGATCTGGCTCTTATAATATGCGGACAGCCGTGGACTATTCTGTCACTGCTTACGATCTTAGGCAAGGAAATATTTATATATTTGATATACGGATTCATGATAGGAGCGGCTGCACTTCTTATAACGGTTATCCATAACACGACCATAACACCATTCATCTTTCTTATCTGTATGTTCTGGATATTACCGAGCCTGCTTCAGATGATCGGCCAGAAGGTTGCAGCTATCGGAAAAGTCTTAGACTATGTTGTGTTCTGTATCGCTGATCAGTTCCTTATGTATCAGGACTGGAGCATAAAGAACGTAGCGGTGTTTATTATAACAGGCATGCTTGTTTCTATAGCCGCCATTGGAATACTACAAAAAAAGGATTTATAGGGGGTAAGAGATTTGGGAATATCACATCTGTCAAAGGTACCCTACATAGAGCAAATGCAGCAGACAGAATGCGGTTTATGCTGTCTCGCTATGGTTCTCCAATATTATAAAAGTCAGGAAACGCTTGCAGAGATAAGGGAAGACCTGGATGTCGGAAGAGACGGATTAAAACTGTCTCAGCTGTACACCTATGCAAAAAACAGGAAAATGTTTTCCAAAGTATTTTCCTGTGGAATAAACGGATTGAAGGAACTTCCGCTTCCGGCAATTATCTTCTGGAATAATCAGCATTTCGTTATTCTGGAAAAAATAACCGAACATAAGATTACGGTTGTGGACCCGGCAACAGGAAGAGTAACCATGTCATATGATGATTTTGCTGAGGGTTATTCAAACGTTGTCATGGTGGTTGTGCCAACGGAAGAGTTTGTAGCTAAGAAGGAGAAGAAGCCGGTCTGGAACAATGTTCTGAAAGACGCAATCCTAAGGAGAAAGCTTTTCTACATAACGGCACTCATAACCCTTATAGCATATGGACTGCAGCTGCTGCTTACGGTAGTTATTCAGCATATATTTGATAATAAGCTGGCTATGACCAAAGCGTCGGGACTGCAGGCATATCTGGCAGTAATACTCGGAGTAGGACTAGTATTTACTATTACAACATTTATAAGGAAACAAAGTCAGATAAGGCTGCAGATGGAAATCGACAGACACCTTACGGAAAGCACGTTCGACAGAATGATGAAGCTGCCGTATCAGTTCTTTGAAAGAAGAACCAACGGAGATCTGCTCTTCAGACTTAACTGTCTTCCGGTTATCAGAGATATGTTATCCGATAACATCATGAACGGAGTGATCCAGTCGGGATTTATAATCGTTATTCTGGTTTATATGTCCATTCATTCCATACTTCTCACAGCTACGGCGGTGGGAGTATTCCTGCTGAACGGTTTATTCATTATCTTCATGAGAAAGAAGATCATAGAAGCAAACCAGATCCAGATAATCGAGAATACAAAACTTCAGTCGCTGCAGGTTGAAACAGTTCAGTCAATCTTCAATATAAAGACAGCGGGAATCGAACAGCAGTTTTTTTCAAACTGGTTAAGCAAGTACTGCAAAGGTATGAAAGCTTATCAGGTAAAGAATAAGATATTTAATATCTATACAACCATTATATCTCTGTTCCAGCTTCTCGGACCGTTCCTCATACTTTTAGTAGGACTTTCCCTTACAGAAAAGGGAATGATGACTATAGGACAGACCATCGGATGCTATTCGCTGGCGAATACATTTTTCGGATCAGCGGTTGCACTGTTCCATATGTGGAATGACTTTACCATCGCAACATCATATCTGGACAGAGTAAACGATATCATGCTTGCGGAAGAAGAGAAGGAAAGCGAAGACCAGATCTGCATAGATGAAGTAAGAAGCATCGAGTTTAAGGATGTTTCAATGGGATATTCAAAGAGTACACCAAGTGTCCTGAAGAATATAAATCTTAAGATCAATCCGGGTGAGAAGGTGGCCATAGTAGGTAAGTCCGGATCAGGAAAGAGCAGTCTTATCAAGCTTATGCTGGGATTATATGAGCCGAGTGAAGGAGACATACTGGTAAACGGCATAAACCTGAAGAAGATACGAAAGGTAAGTTTCAGAAGAAATATAAGTATAGTACCGCAGGATATATACCTCTTTAATAAGTCTATCTTTGAAAACATAAGAATGAACAACGAAGAGATATCCATGGAAGAGGTTCAGGAAGCCGCAAAGATTTCCCAGATCCATAACGAGATCGAGAAGATGCCGATGAATTATTACACCGTTGTATCAAACATGGGAATGAATCTTTCGGGCGGTCAGAGACAGAGGATAGCCCTTGCAAGAGCTATCGTATCAAAGAATAAATTTATGATTTTGGATGAAGCAACAAGTTCACTAGATAACATCAATGAAAAGCGTGTTTCAGATTATTTTGCAAAGAATGAATGCACACAGGTTGTGGCAGCCCACAGATTATCAACTATCAAGGATGCGGACAGGATAATCGTTCTTGATAAGGGAGAAATCGTGGAAGAAGGCAGTCATGATGTGCTGATGAGTCAAAATGGAATCTACGCAGAGTTATATCACAGTAAGGAGGAAGGCAATGAAAAGTATGCGTAACAGAAAGCTGGAAGATCTGAACAAAGTGCCGGGCATCAGGGAAATGTCAGATGAAGAAGTTGATAAGATTGCAGCTACCGGTTACTATACGTCCAAACTGGTAATGGATACAGAAGCAGATGTTAAGCTGAGAGAAACAAAATCATTACTGAAAATGTTTCGCCTCATATTTTAATCAGAATTTTTAGGTAGGAAGTATGACTGAGAATAAGGACTACAGACCAAAAATTTCAATATGCATGGGATATGAAGGAGTATTTGATGAGTTCAGTCTTCCGTTTTTATGCGAGCTGGAAGAGAAGCTTGATGCAGTGATCGGGAAGCTGAATATGAGCATTTCCGAAGATGTCATAAGGGAAATACTCTACTATGCCAAGGGCAGCCTTATCGAATATTCCTCAAGAACCATGATCTATGAGCTGAATCGTGTTCATGAAGAATACGATGATTTCTGTGCGAAACTGGAGAGTGATCCACAGGAAATGTATGACCGTTATCCGGTCTTAAAAGACATGATGTCAGATAAGATCCGGAGTATAGCGGATAATATATATGAGCTTCTGAGCAGATTGGAAAGCTGCAGAGAAAATATAAGAGTAAAGTTCGGAATAGACATAGATAAGCTGTCCGGTATCAGCATCGGACAGGGAGATACACATAACCACGGAAGAGCAGTTTCTATTCTATCTTTCGAAGGTGGAGAAAAGCTGGTATATAAGCCAAGAAATATGCAGCCGGAGATTGCATTTACCAATATATGTAATTGGATGAATGACAGGCTTAAGAGCTGTAAGCTTGTAAATCCGGAAGTATTGATGGGAGAGAATTTCGGATTCCAGGAATTCATGGCGCATAGTGAGTGCAACTCCGAGGATGAAGTGCGAAATTACTACCGACGAGTGGGAAAGGCTATGGCCATATTCCATCTGTTTGATACTTCGGATCTTCATGGTGAGAATATCATACCAGTAGGAGAGTATCCGATTTTCACAGATCTTGAAACACTTATAACGGTAGGTAAGAAAAAGGCCGGAGATAAGGTGGAAACACT
>ONEC01000183.1 GCA_900316715.1 uncultured Eubacteriales bacterium | reverse complement strand
CAGATATCTAAATGTGTGTATCTTTTCCGTAATCTATTTACATGGATTCCGGGAAATCGTATCATACATACAAAAATTACACAAGTGTGTAATTAATGAAAGAGGTTAATATGAAAGTGATAATGATAAATGGAAGTCCCAGAAAAAATGGAGTGACTGCGACAGTGCTGAATAATCTTGTGCTATTCTCAGGTGGCCGTCTGTGTGATAAGATTCTGATAAGGGCACCATTTAATGATATTCGATCAGTTAATGATCAGATGGGTGCAAAGGCTGTGAAAGCGGCGGGACTTTCGTACTCTACTTTCCGTAGGTGGATTAGACATGCAGGATGGTTTACACTCTGTACCAGAAATGTACAGGAGGTAAGTGAAACGAACCAATATGTAACAGGTGCAGTTATTAAAGAACTGCGGGAAAAGAATAAGATGACTCAGCTTGAATTTGCTGATAAACTTGGTGTTAGTGATAAGACTGTTTCAAAGTGGGAAACAGGAAAGGGTTATCCTGATATAACTTTACTGGAGCCTATAGCTGATGTATTCAGCATATCCGTAACAGAACTGATATCAGGGATTACTGTTGTGAATTCAAATGTATCGGCAAATATGATGCGTTCCAAGTTCTATGTCTGTCCGGTATGTGGAAATGCTATCCACAGCATGGGAGAGACGGTCATACAGTGTCATGGCCTGCAGCTTATGCCTCTTGAAGCAGAGCCTTCAGATGAAGGACACATGGTATTTATCGAAAGAGTTGAAGATGAGTATTATGTGAGAATAGACCATAGTATGACAAAACAGCATTTCATATCATTTGCAGCTGCTGTTTCATCAGATAATATTCAGATGGTAAAGCTTTATCCGGAGGGAAGCGCTGAGGCAAGATTCAAGATCAGAGGAGTAAGAAGAATATACTTCTACTGCAATCGTGACGGACTCTTCTATATCGATGTGGTAAAGGGAATCGATGATAAGGAAAGCAGCTATGATAACACCCAGGAACGAAGAGAACTGGAGCAGGCTGCTGATATGCTGTTTGGGAGAAATTAAACTGCCGGTTTAATGACAGGCTGCATGGATTATGGTATGATGCTGTTTCATGATTTCTAATAGTTAAGGGAGGATGATGCAATGATTGAAACAGAAAGATTGATACTTAGAGAATATACTTTAGATGATTTTGAGGCTTTATATGAGATAATGTCTGATCCCGAAACTATGCAGCATTATCCGGCTCCCTTTGATAAAGACAGAACTATGGGCTGGATAACCTGGAATCTTGATAACTATAAGAAATATGGTTTCGGTCTCTGGGCTGTTACCTTAAAGGAAACAGGTGAATTCATCGGGGACTGCGGCATCACTATTCAGAACATTGATGGTGACTTGCTGCCGGAAATCGGTTATCATATCAACAAGAAGTATTGGAGACAGGGCTTTGCCAAGGAAGCTGCCCGTGCCTGCCGAGACTGGGTATTTAAGAATACAGATTATGATACTATCTATTCATATATGAAATATACAAATATAGGCTCCTATTCTACGGCGATTGCAAATGGCATGAAAAAGGTGAAGGAATATCCGGATCCGAAGAACAAGATATCATATGCTTATGCTATCACACGTGAAGAGTGGGAGAATCTATAGAGCCGTATAATTGCGGTAAAGTTGGATGCTGCATAACGGCGTCAAAATAATTCGCAGGAGGTTAGAGATGAAGATGCGAGATAACAACTCGGTGCAGTTCAAATACTGACAACAGGTTGTACCGAGGTTAATAGAATTGATGTTGTCAGGAACTGCACCTTTCGTGTGAATTGAAAATCAGTGAGGAACATTTGAAAAAGAAAGGAATGCAGATATGAAAAATTTAAATGAGAATGAATTAAGAGAAACTTGGAAACGTGAAGAGGAAATCGCTCATATAAAGGGCTGGGATTTCTCCTATCTGGATGGAAGAATGTATCAGGATCACAATCTCCCGTGGGATTATGAGAATCTGATCCACCAGTATCTGAAGGATGACATGAAGGTGATGGACTATGACACAGGCGGAGGAGAATTCCTTCTTTCCCTTGGTCATCCATATCAGAACACTGCAGCAACAGAAGGCTGGAAGCCAAATGTGAAGCTGTGTGAAGAGAAGCTGATTCCCCTTGGAATAGACTTCAGGGAATGCAGTGATGAGTCTCAGCTGCCTTTTGAAGATGGCATATTTGATGTATGCATCAATCGACATGGCTCCTATGACCCTAAAGAGATTTACAGGGTTCTTAAGCCGGAAGGAATCTTCATAACACAGCAGGTGGGAGAGAATAATGACAGAGACCTTGTAGAACTGGTTCTGCCGGGCACGGCTTATCCATATTCACATCACAACATGGCTGATCAGAGCAGGGCTTTCAGTGATGCGGGCTTTGAAGTGCTTCAGGCTGATGAAGCCTATCGCCCAATAAGATTCTATGACACCGGCGCACTCATATGGTTTGCCCATGTTATAGAGTGGGAATTTCCGGGATTCTCTGTAGATAGATGTTTTGAGAATCTGCTTAAGGTTCAGGAGATAATCGAAGAGAAGGGATATGTTGAAGGAACCGTCCACAGATTTTTGATTGTCGCAAAAAAAACGATTCGATGAATCATTAAATTTAT
>ONEC01000009.1:35474-37791 GCA_900316715.1 uncultured Eubacteriales bacterium | reverse complement strand
TTCATGATCATTCGTACGGAGGTTGCCTCATAGCCGTTTTCAAAAAACAGTTTTGTGGCTGTATCTATTATTTCATCCCGCTTTCCGCCCGTCAGTACCGGTTTCCTTGCCATTAGTCTTTTCCTCGATCCATTCAGATATTGTATCCAGCAGGAGGTTCATATTCCCTACCTGACAGTGATGATCGGCACACTCCTCTTCTGTAAAAAGCTTTCCTGTCACGCTTCTTGCGTTTACCAGTGCATCCAGCTGATCCTGATAATATACGGTATACAGGTCACTCGCACCTGCAAGCACCAGTGTATCCTGTGTTATCAACTTTGAAATATCTCTGGTATTGAACTTCCTGATATAGTTGAAGTATTCGCATGGCGTATGCACATTTTCATAAATCGCATAGCCTTGAAGCAGAAGCCATCTTGTAAAATATTTCTTATTCAACTTCTTATTCAGAGATTTCCAGAATATGCTCTTCGGATGACGTGTCAGATAGTCAAAGAACTTTCCGAAGCTGCCCATCTTATTAAGTATCGCACCATAGAAGTCATATATCAAGTCGTACATTACAAGACGAGAGATTCTCTTATCATAGGCCGCTGCTCTTGTAGCAAGATATCCTCCGAGAGATATACCGATAAGAGTTACATCTGTAAGATTAAAATAGTCGAGAACCGCTCCTGTGCAGTGTTCCCACTCCAGCGTCATCCTTACATCATGATGCATCAGAACTTCGCCCTGTCCCGGGCCTTCAAAGAAGTATATGCTGTATCCCTTATCCATAAAGTATGGAACCATAGGAAGAAAGTCCTGGGAAGTACTATCGTAGCCACCATGTATTACGATTGTCCCCTTTGCCCCTTCGCATATTGAATAATATACCGGAAGTTCATAGTTCTTATATGGAATCCTTACGAACCTTATATCAGGATACTGCTCTTTAAAATATCTGTTATACAGCTCAACATACTTGTCATATAAAATGTGCTTCAGACTGTTTCCCTGTGCATCCTTCTCACCGCTTAGTGTATAAAACTGTGCCGCACGGTAGCAGGTTGCAGCTTTAAGTATCTCCCCTGCCTTCTCATTCTTCTCACCCAGTTCAGTAAATACGGATATCCACTTCTCAAAACTATCGATCTGTCTGCCGATACTCATGAGCTCTTTTTTTCCAAAAACGCCGTAAGTATAGAATCTGTTCAACTGAAAGTTAGGGCCTTCATCTTCATGAAAATCATAATAACCAACCGGAAACATCGTACATTCTTTTTTCATATCCTTTACCTCCATAAACCGAATATCGTTCTGTTAATTCAAAATATCATGAGATTATCCCTTTGTCAAGAATAAAAAGAACGATGTTCGGTTTATTATTTCTTGCTGAGCATGTCTGCAAAAGGGCATAAAAATACCGCCTATGCCTAAGCATAAGCGGTGTTGTGCCTTACTCAACCGGTAAGCATATCTCTGTTACAAACTCATCCGGGTTCTGGGTCTGGCCCGGTCCCACATGATAGATGTTGAACATGTGTCCATTCACTTTATATTTATTCTCATTTGCCCACGTAGCAACTGTTGCAGTAGCATCTGCAACCTGCGAATAATCTCCCTTTATGATGCAGCTTGCAACCTTGACTGCCGGAAGAGTCTTGAACTTAACATGCTCTGTGTCCTCATACTTTCCTTTGACTGCCATAGAAACAACTATCTCTATATTCTCTTCCTTAAACTCTTCATCAAGGAATTCAGCGATAGCATAACATGGTTCATCCGGAACCAGTGGAGTCTTAACCTCTCCCATCATAGCCCAGGCCATAGCCTCATCCTCATAACGAGGGATGATTGTCTGAACCGTTACTGCATATCTCTCCGGTATTGTCTTAATAGTTACATCGTACTTCATTTCCTGCTCCTCTCTCAGCCTCCTTCGGGCTGTATCCAGAAGCATCAGCTTATATTCCGTCTCTTGGGATAGTTCTTTCAGTTCCTTCTGTCTCTCCGACAGAAAGGCGTCCATCTTATCCTTATCATCCCGCACTTCCAATATCCTGATTATATCTGCAAGGGCAAATCCCATGTCTTTAAGTGCTGTGATCCGTCCGATGATGAACAGTTGATCCTCGCGATAATAGCGATATCCGGTAAAGTTATCTGTCTCTGCCGGTTTCAGAAGTCCGATATCATCATAGTGGCGGAGCATCCTGATGCTTACTCTGGATAGTTTTGAAAATTCTCCTATTTTTAACATATGTTTACCTCCATGGATGTTTTCCTGAGCTCTGATATAACTCTAATCCCTACCACTATGTGAGAGTCAATA
>ONEC01000009.1:0-35469 GCA_900316715.1 uncultured Eubacteriales bacterium | reverse complement strand
CGGTCATCTTCTACCTTATCAGCTATCTCATGCTGCTTTTCCAGTTCACATTCTATAAATGCTTTGATCATCGGAATGTGTTCATTCAGCTCACTTTCTTCTGTCTCAACCTTTATCTCAACCAGTCGGTTTATCTCACCCAGAAGTTCATTTGATAGATCCGCCTCTGTTCCGTCAAAGAGTCGGAGCAGTTCATCAAACTTCATAGGTGGTATCTCATGGAATCTTTCTATCCATCTGCAGCAGAGAAGCGGGCGCAGTGCATAGAAATACTTCTTATACTTCACCTTATCTCCTGTGAGAGATTTATAATAGGTGCTGCTGGCTGTTCCATAATAATGGTTCAGAGAAGCCTTCTCCGAGAAGCATTTCTTTACAATAGGAGCTATCACATCCCATTTATCTGATTTTCTGTAGACTATCGGCGAACAAGCCCACTCCATAAGATTCGGGTTGCCCTTTCCGAAAGCCAGAAGTGCCTTCTTAAGATCCCAGCCATTTATATCAAGAACCTCATCCAGCTCCCAGTCTATGTAGTCCTGCTGCTCATCAATCCTCATGTATTCTTCCGGACGCTGCATATATATGAATCTAACATCATAATCACTGTCCGGTGACGCAAAGCCCCAGGCACGGCTGCCTGACTCTATTGCCAGAAGTATCTCTACGTTATTGCTCTGTTCCACTTCGTCCAGTGATATCTGAATATCGTTTTCTATGTCACTCATGTTATATCTCCTCATTAACTATCCTGCGGTTTATGCGTTCCACAAACTCTTCTACCCTATTCATATCCGGGCTGTCAGGAAGAGTGCTGACCTTCTCTGCTTCAGCAAACTGCTTCTCATAATCAGCAACCACCTTGTAGAAGTCCTCATTCAGTACGCTGTCCTTCATGTAATAACCGTCTCTTATGCTTTTCAGAAGCTCCAGCTCATCATCAGGCCTGCGTGTCCTTATAGTCTGATACTTCAGAATATCTATTCCCATCATGAAAAGCCGTACCAGATGCATCGCATGTTTATTAAGATGACGGTCATCCTTCTTCCTGTTGCGTTTTCCGATCTTATCATATTCACGGATCACTATATTCATGGAGTTCATCATATCATTATATTTCCTGAGTGGGAAATGCTTCATCTCCCCGTCTATGAATATCTCCTTCTCCAGTCCCTCCGTTACTGCGTCATCTATATAAAGCTTTGTAACGCCGCTGTCCGATTCTCCACTTCTTCTGTTGTAATCCTCCAGTGCATGTTTCACCGACCGTATTATATGCTCTTCCCGGTCCGGCTGTGACATTGAGTCTCTTGCGATCGCATTTTGAAGTCTTCTCAGCTGTGCATCTGCATAGTGCCCGAAGGACTCTGCCGCACGCTTAGTGAGGAACATGTCCCTGTTATCCAGGAGCTCCTGACCGATGTCCGTACGTATCACATACTTCTCCGGTTCTATTCCGAGAATCTCTATGGTATTGGGATTGCAGCTGAGCAGAAGACGGATTATCTTATTGAAGCCGTAGATTACCGTATCTGTCTCTCTATCCTCGAACTGTTCAAATTCCGTGAATCCGATCAGGTCCGATGGAAGCTCCAGAGTTATTCCGCGAAAGTCGATATCGCTTCCTTCCCTTTCCGTGCCATATCCATAACTTCCCGTTACTCCAAGAAGAATTATCCTGTTCCCAAGCCTCGGATCGGTATGAAGAAATTCATATTCCTTTGTCGATAGTAAACCTTTAAAATTCATTTATTACCTTTTCCTGTTTTCAAAATCTTTTATAATTCTATCACATACTTGCATCCACCGCTATGATCGGATATAAAAGCTATGGATCCGTTATGAAGCTCCACGATTTTCTTAACTATTGCAAGGCCCAGTCCGCTTCCGCCGCTCTTAGAGTTTCTGGCCTTATCATCAACTCTATAGAAAGGCGTAAAGATTTTCTCTCTATGTTCCTCCGGTATTCCCACACCATTATCCATAACGATTATCTGAACGTTTTTGTCCGTCCGCCTTACTATTATGCCTATTTCTGTTCCGGCTTCATTATATTTCATGGAATTCTCGATCAGATTATCATAAACTCTTCTGAAAAGGTCTCGACTTATGTCAACCATTATCTCTTCCTCAGGAATATCGAGTTTATATCTGAAGCCTGCTTCCTCCAGTGTCGGTATATACTCCGCGATTATCTGTCTTGTATATTCACAGATATCTGTCTCTTCAAGCTCTGCCTTATAACCGGCACTTCCCAGCTTGGAATATGTGAAGAGCGACTGCAGTATGGAGTTCGATCTTACGGAGTTATCGTAGATCATCTTCAGATAGTCCTGCTGCCTATCCGCATCTGCCCGTCCGCTGAGAAGCATTTCACTATATCCCTGCACGCTGGCAAGCGGATTCTTCAGGTCATGCGATATCTCCGATACGAGAAGCATTCTCTTTTCTTCCTCTTCTGTACGGATTTCATCCTTCTCCCTCAGTTCAGAAGCCAGATGCTCCATAGCCCGTCCCAGTCTGTCCAGTTCAAGGGTTTCTCCTTCAGAAGATTTAATATCATATTCGCCTCGCTCCAGTTTCTCTGCTCCATCATATACTTCTTCTACAGAACTCGTTATCCTTGAAGCTGCTTTCTTTGAATAGACCACAACAAAGATAATAAGCGCTATTACATACAGCGACTGCACTATAAGAAAAATCGTCATACTCGGCTTATAGTTCGGTGCCTCCGGATTAAAAAAGAGCGATATCGACAGGGTTATAGATTGAGGACTGCGCATAACAAGCCAGTAAGGAGCCTCTCCCTCATGGTACGCTATATCATAATTATACTTTGATACTTCCCCTGTCTTATGCAGGAACTCAGTCCACTCCTCCATAGTAAATGCAGTCTTACCACATATGGCCGGGCCTCCCAGATTTACGACGGTGAGATTCTCATCAACCACCATCGCACTGCCGCCGGATGCCACATAGTCCGATACATCAATTTCCGTGTATGAATCCTCCAGTCTTTCAGCTGCGTTCTTCAGGTTATTCTCGCTGCTTACGTATATCTTCTGAAGCAGCACAATCAGTACAAACGGAATAAGCGCAAATCCAAAGGTTGCTAATATCACCCTAAGGAATCTGCGCCTCATATATACACGTGTGTTTTGAATTTTCTTTTGTCGTTCCATAACCTTCACCGAAATTATGTAAACCTGTATCCAATACCGATGAGTGTCTCGATATGATTCTTCTCATCGTCATCTATCTTCGAACGAAGATGCGATATATGCACTGTAATCGTGTTATCATCATACAGATATTCATCCTGCCATACAGCCTCATATATCTGCCTTTTAGTCACAACTCTGCCCATGTTTTCCGCAAAGAACTTCAGCATATAGTATTCCTTTGCGTTCAGGTTCAGTATAACATCTCCCTTTTTTACGACTCCATTTCCGAAGTCCATTACCAGACTGCCTGACGTTATAACTGTCTTCTCTTCTGTGTCCTTCTTCAGATGTCTCTTCTGAACCTCTATCCGGGCAAGCAGTTCATTCATGCTCCAGGGCTTAACGAGATAGTCGTCCGCTCCCAGCCGAAGGCCCCCGACCTTATCAACCTCCTCGCTCCGAGCCGTAAGAAGTATGATCGGCATCTCCGAAGTTTCGCGTATCTTAGACAGAACCGATAGTCCATCCATAACCGGCATCATGATATCAAGGATTGCCATATCCGGCTTCTCCTTATCATACAGCCTGAGTGCCTCTGCACCATTCTCTGCCCCGATAACCGTATATCCCACTGAGGACAGCTGATCTGCCAGCAGCATCCTCAGATCTTTTTCATCTTCAGCTATAAGAATCTTCACGTTCTGCTTTCCCTCGCCTTATATACCGTTACATACAAATCTCACCACATCAACCAACCAGTGACTCACCATAGAACTCGCTATATCGAGTTTTCTCTGCATAATAGTAAATGGCAGGCCAAACATCAGACCGATCATCACCGTCTCCCGGAGGCCAAATCCATGAGCCGCTGCATGCGGAATAAACATCATGAAGTACATTGTAAATGCACTCCCTATCCCCATCTTCCGACCTTCGCTGAATCTGATGCAGTAAGCCATAAATACTGCCCTGCAGGCTGCCTCTTCAAATATTCCCGGATTAAGAGCCAGCAGCAGCTTCCATAACGAGAATCCTGCTTCACCCTTTTCACCGAGCAGCATCTGATTGATAACAGAAAGACCTGCTCCTATTATAACAGCTATTGCCAAACTTATTAATACCGGATGTTTTCCTTTACGGTTTATAAACTGATATCCGCCATACTTCTCCATGACAGAAAATACTGCAGACATAGAGATAAGTGTTGGGATTCCCGCAGAGATAAGTCCATAGATAAGCACTGCCGGGTCTCTCTTATATCCAAGATATGCTGCCGCAGCAAGAACTGCCAGAACAGCAGATATTACCATATGCTTTCCCGACGGCCTTCCTGTTTTTATAAGAAGGACTACGCCCATTGCTGTCGTAAATACCGTAAGTATGTTCCACTGGGATGTCTTCATAGTACACTGCAAAAATATATATACTGCAAATCCTATCCACAGCACTGCGTCATGCTTCTTCATACATCGTTCCTCCATAAATGCTCTTCATGGAACAGCTTAGCATAACGCTTTTATAAGAATCATATCACAGTCTTAAATCCGTCTTAAATTTTGTCCGCCGGCCCGAAATACCTAGTCCTCAATCCTTCTGAAGAGATCCTTCTTCTTCAGTCCGTTCTTCTTAGCGTCCCTTGGCCAGCCGAGATTTGCAAGGAACATATATGCTTTACGCGGGAATTTAAAAGCATCCGCATAGATATCTTCTATCGAAGCTGATGCATTGACCGCTTCCGCTAGTCTTTCCAATCCCATGGAGGCATTATATGAAGGGCCGCCTGCTGCGCCGCCCGGCTTCATCATGGAACCAACCATCTCACCGGCTCCCACTGCCAGACCACCGCCATATGTATAGCCGCAGTTTTCACTCCATCTCTTAAACATAGCCATAAGATTCTTCAGCTGGTCACTCTCATAGAAACCCATGTTAGAAACCACATATATGGTCTTTCCACCCAGTTTTCCTTCCTTCTCCATCATTTCCATTACCCTGAGCGGAGAAGATGGGATTCCATCCACATATAGAGGCGTTCCAAATACTATCCTGTCTGCGTCATTAAGTATCTTCTTTAGTTCATCCATCTTCTTTATGTACTGAACAAGATCTATACTCTCCACCCTTCCCTTCAGCTGTGGTGCCAGGGCATTAAGTATCTTCTTTGAGTTTGCATTTGCACCTCTCATGCTGCAGTTAAGGAGGACGGTCTTCTCAGAAGCCTTATCCGGTACCGCATACAGTCTTTTCTTAGGCGCTGCATTTTCATCCTCTTCAAACATTATCTCCGGGATGCATGTACGGAAGTTCTTACATACTGCATGTACATACTCAGTTGCTGCTGTCTTATCCTCCTCTGTAAGAGAAGCTCCACGGAAGATAAAACGCACCTTCTTCGCTTCCGGATATCTGTTCTTATGATGCATCTCACCATCTACTATTTCAAAGAACGGAAGCACCAGACCGATGCTCCTGTCGAATACATTTTTAACGAAGCTGCTGAATCCGCCGTAGGTATACTTCGTCATTACAACCACTTCATCTGCCTTATGTATAAGGGCTCCCATCCTCTCGTAGCTGTCCTTTATGACGCACTCACCCGGTGTTTTGGTCCAACATCCAAAACAGCCGACACAGGGCTTGATAAGTCCCGAATCGGCTACTACTTTCCATCCATTATACTCTGATGCTATCTTCTTCCACTCTTCTCTTGTTAAATCGTGTATCAATAACTTCATGACATCCCCCTGTTTATGCTCTGCACAGACTGCTCCGAGTCTCTCAAGGTTTCCTTTGTTCCGGTCTCTATGATACACCATCCCTGCGATTTAATCTTTAAAGAAAGATTAGAATTATCTTAATTCAAGTAAATGCATTCCGCATCTTACGCGCTGCCCTACTTATTCACGACAACGATATCGTCCATGGTACATCCGAACATATCGGCGATAATTAACATGTTGTCGATGGTAGGCATACAGTCGCCTCTCATCCACTTGAAGATTGCCTGTGGTGTTCCGAAGCCGCATACTGCCTGAACATCCTTTACCTTTATATTTCTTGCCTTCATCATATTCTTTATATTTGCGCCGGTGGCCGCCATATTCACTGTAATCATAATGTCATATCCTTTCTATACGACATCGAGGAAGTGTACACTTCCTCGATGATGCGAGCTCGCCAAAGGCGCATATCTGCTGAAAGCAGATATACATGGGAAAACACATTGCGCTCCTGTGCATAAATGCACGAGCGCATGTTTTCCCCATGCATATGCTTCGCATATGCGACCTTGGCTCACTTAACGCACAAAAATGGAGATACTACACATTGCAGTATCTCCATAGATTTAGTCCTATAAAAATACCGCCTATGCCCCAGAGCATAAGCGGTTATATATCATTAAGTCTTCACCTTCCACTCATATCTCTAGTGCACTACAATTAGTCCTTCGCTATATTCTGGTTCATAGCTAAGGAGTGAATAGTCACTATAAAGATATAAGTTTCTAAATGTGTTCATTGCTTAACGTCCTTTCGTAGATTTTCATGTTATTACGTGCATTATAGCACGATAATCTCATTTGTAAAGTATACCCTGGGTATATCTTTTTCGGAATCTCTCGTCTCATTCCTTTGGTTCATCAGGCTCAGCGGCCTTCGTAAGCTTCGGCTGTGTCTTGCCCGGCAGCTTCTTTATCGGATTCATAGGCTTGATCTTACCCTTCACGCTGTTCATAACGACCTCGTTGCCGATCTTAATGAGCCTCTTCACCATCTCAGAGAATTCCTGCTGTTTATCAGGCTCCATATCCTTAAAGGACTTGATAAGGTCTGATATGATCTTAACTCCGCCCTCACTTATCTCATTCAGTGTTTTTGCACCGGTGGAATCAATGGACGAAAAGAGAAGATCCGTGAAAACTCTTCTGTCCTCATCACTCATGGTGGACAGCCACTTCATCATGGTCTTATCTATGATACGGCTGTTAGCACTTCTCTTATCCGCACTGACGAAGTCCGGCCCATAAACCTGCCAGGTCATCGGGTCGTGCTGTGTAACAAACTTGGCACTGCTCTTTATAATCTGGTTATCATATTCATTTGAAAGCAGTATTCCCACGATGCTTTCTTCCGGAATAATACTGATGATTCTCGGAAGGATATCCTTATATCCTTCTGTTTCGAGAATCTCTTCCCTGAAGCCCGGACCATCGTTGGAATATACTCTCTCGATTCTCTTTCTTATCTTCTCATCACAGAAAGCCGCTGCATAAACTGCCAGGTTGCCGCCCTTGGAATGGCCGCCGAAAATCATCTTGTTAGCAACATCAAGATAATGGGAATTAACATATTCCACTGCTCTCTTCTGTCCTGCAGTCTCCGACATAAAGCTGAGATTGAAGTCCTCTCTCCAGCCTACAACGGTATTGTCTGTTCCGCGGAAAGCCACGTATATCTCGCCGCTCGGCCTTCTATAGCCAATCGCTGAGAACTGTTCTTCAATGTCCGGATCAACTATATTTACATAGTTTTCCAGAATGATATTTCTGAAACGCGCAGTCTCCGCCGCCTTCTTAAGTACGATAGGCGCCAGCTTAAAGAAAAGATTCCTCTTCATAACCTCTTCTTCAGTATGAAGCTCGAAGTACTTCTTTGATGCATCTACGATGCTGAGGCTCTCCCCATCACCAAGAACTCCCTCAAAGTCCGTATATGCCATCTGCGCCAGTATTAAGTTATCGACTGAATTAAACCCATCGACTGCAAAAGGAATATCTCCTCTCCAGTCAAGATATTCTAAGATATTTGCCATAGCTCGTCCTCCGTTTACATCACGAAAGAATTACATGTCGCAATGTTTTTAAAAAGAGGAGCCCCGTTAAGAACTCCTCTTATGATTTACTGATTATCTATATCTAAGTTTCTCTTTACTTCATCAAGTTCTTCTTTAAGCTTCTTTGCTCTTCTGAACTCCTCATATTCCTTATCATCAACAGCAGGCTTAACCTCAGTGCTGCTGTCTCCGGACTTCTTTTTCTCCGGTCCTGCAAAAAGAGTTCTTGCAACGATTGTTCCACCTGCAAAGATCATAGTAAGGATGAGCAGCCAGTCAAACATTGTCATGCTTGATACCCAGAAGCTGGTGTTTGCAATAATTGCTGCGATGATTATCAGTATTGAAAGCACTGTAAAGATCTTTGATACAAAAGATCCGCCGCTTCCAAACATCCATACGATTCCGATAATGAAAGGAACCACTATGAGTCCTGACGGAAAACTGAATCTTCCGAAGGACATTCTGCCCCAGTCAAATCCCATTGATCCAACATGCACTCTGTTAAAGAGCAGGAAAAGACCAACAACCAACAGTGCCAGTCCACCTAAAAACTTTAAAAGCTCATTCTTGTTGTTATTCATAATAAACCCTCCACATAAACGTGTGACGAAGATTTCATCACACAAGCCCCTATATAAACACTCAAGAAATATTATATGGATTCCCTATAAAATGTCAATATATCCCAAAAAGGGTCCGGATATATGGCAGCTTTCTTATTAAAATGCATGTCACCGCGATAAGCAATATATCAATGACAGTTATCGGGATACTGACCGCCGGATGCATCCATCCGATTCTTTCAGCCACCTTGAAAAGCAGTATCTTATACAAACTGTCGAACAGCATGATCTGAAGTGATATTCCTCCTAAAAAGCTGAGAGTTTTCACTCCCTCCGGAATAAGCCCTGACAGTGCAGCCGCCCCCGCGATAAGAGCTATAGAAGCCGCTGTCCTGCACGGAAAGTAGAACAGTCTGTCATCCATGCCATTCATATCAATGTATAAATATACTGATACAGCTGCCGCACCAATTATTAAGGCCGGTATCTTCACCGACATACCAGAAACCGCTTTCTCCCCACGCTTTTCCATATACTGCCTGAACCAGTATCCTGCGAAGAAGAAAGGATAGCAGTACACGATCTGCACCACCTGAAATGGTCCGTAGCCCTCCGGCCCCTTCGCTGTGAAAACCACCTGGAGCACCAGGCAGATTATAAGTATTATCACTGAGACAGCCTCACCACCACGCTTCCACATTAGCGGAGCCAGCACAAACATCAGAAGGATCGCATAGCAGAACCAGTAGTAGGTTCCATAGATAAAAGCATCCTTAAGAAGCCCTGCACTGAGTGCCTGTCCTGAGAAAGCCACACTATAAAGAAGCTTAAGCACAGTAAATGTAAGGAACGGAACAAATATCCTGAGCAGCTTCTTTTTATAAAAGCTTCCCAGCGGCTGGCGGTGACACAGATTTCCTGCAACCGCAAAGAAAAGCGGAACATGAACCGCATAAATCAGCGATTCAAGTGCCTTCCAGAAGCCCTCAAGGGAAGCTGTATTATTAATATATGTCAGCGCATGGCCAAGGACTACAAGCACTGCTGCCGCAGCCTTAAGGTAGTCCAGCCTGCTGCTTCTTAATGTTTTTTTCATCATCTATGATCAATCTCTAAATATTAACAGTGAGCACTCCTACACATTGCATTACAAGCAGCCATGAATAAGATTACTCCCACAACCAAAGTAATCATAAGCATGATATATACCCATAAGAGAACCCTGCCAAAGGTATTTGCCTTATATCTTACTCTGACATATATAACCATTATCCATGCTCCCATAAAGCTTAGGGTGGCTAACATATTGTTGACTCTGTAACCATAATCACTCTGTGTCCAACCCATTCCCTCGCTTAATGCCATAAAGAATGCCGGTCCTATAAATAACATAATAATCGAGCATACACATAATATATTTGCCCTCTTATTCTCCTCAGGAGTAAGATCTGACGGAGCACGCTCATATCCATAATGCGGCGGATAAATATTCTGATTATAAGCTCCCTGATTCGGCTGATTCGGGATGTATACATTCTGTCCCTGATTTGGTGCCTGATTCGGCATGTACGGGTTCTGCCCCTGATTCGGCATGTACGGGTTCTGCCTCTGATTTGGCATATATGGATTCTGCCCTTGATTTGGCATATATGGATTCTGCCCCTGATTTGGCATGTACACATTCTTTGGCGCCTCAGGCTGTTCCGGAATGTACGGGTTCTGTCCCCCCGGCGAACTGTTTCCGTTAGTATATGGATTATCCGGATTCTGATTATTATTCTCCACTTCTAGCCCCTCTCCTTCTCTAATGGTGAATTATCATATTTCTTTTTTATAATCGCAATTACTATATATCCTGCGGCCGTGATCACAGCCACGAGTATCTGATACCATGTAACAATTGCAGTTCCATGGGATTCCCTTAGATAATCAAGACCTATCTTTGCTGCTGCCGAAAGCCCAAGAGCCACTCCTGCTGCAGTAAGGTAAGACTTCTTTCTAAAGATAACAATACCCACAGCAAAAATCAAGAGGAACACCACGACCTCCGCCAACTGTACCGGAAAATACGGTGCATTTTCCGCATCCGGATATATGACATACAGTGGTCCGTCATACTTTATTCCATAGCAGCATCCCGTCACATGGCATGCAAGCTTCGATAGGCCATACATCAGCGGTGCTGCCACGATCCAGGCCGCGAAGCTTTCCTTAACATGGTCGCGGTGGATGATCACCGAAGCAGTTGCACCAAAGATGAGTCCCAGGGCACCTCCTGCCCCTACAAAGCTTACCTTTCTGATATCTCCTGTGATCAGATATGAAAGCATAAAGGAAAACATAAGTATGGATACAAATGTAAGTACCGCCGTAAGCCCGAGAGTCTGTGGTTTAGCTCCTGCCCTCTTCATAAGCAGCACAGCCGCGATTATGCCTGCCACAATAGATGCCAGCACTATCGGCGCATATAATGAAATTGTGGGTTCATGTATCACAAAATGCATGGATGTCCCCTCCGGACAAAATCGTCTGCTTTAAAAAAGAGTACCGGCGGCGTTATGCTATCGGTACTCTTATAAATCTTATTCCGGACTGTAGAGAAGAGTCTCTATATCATTACTCTTTCCGTAATCATACAGTGCTTTCTTCAGATAGTCCTTAACGTCATCCGGTGCATTTATAACGATAATTGTAAGGAAATTATCTACATATCCGCACCACTTTCTGTATATCTCAGCCAGATCCTTCTCTGATGGCTCCTTAGTAGCCTTTGATCTGTCGAAGCCGATGACCTCTTCTGATGAAAGAATCTCTCTCATCTTCATGGATCTGAAGGAGATTCCGTAAGCAATCTTCTGAATCTCTTCTGTTCTTACAAATGCACAGTCATACATCTCTGTAACAAGTGGAATGACTGCTCTTGAAGGATTGTTGAAGTAGTGACAGTAATAATACATGTCTTCCTTACGCTTCAGACCATCAATATCCTGGCTGTTGTACCAGAAGTACTCACCTGTTCTGATGTCTTCGCTGTCGTCCTCGAACTTATCTTCGAAGGCCTGATCCTTCTTCTTAACCTTCTTCTTTTTCTTCTTAGGAACCGGATTCTCTGTGAGGAATTCCTCCATCTGCTCCATGCTTTCGATTCCGGCATCCTGGCTCTTTGTATCAACTCTGTCAACGGTATTTACAGTATTGATATTGACTGCATTTACCGGATTAACAGTGATCTTATCATCTGTTCCTGAAACAACCTTGTTATGCTCTGCAAGGGCTGTCTCTGTTGCATTCTCGATATCCTCATCGGATAATACGAAGCCTTCCTTAATAGGCTTAGCGATGATCGTATTGCCTGTAGGAGCACTCTCACCATCTATAAATGCACTGTCCATCTTTGCATTGTAGTTAGCACTCTCAGCTTCGCTTGCAGCCTTCTGACTGCTTACCTGATCCTTTGCTTCTCTGAGGGCTCTCTTTATAGCTGTTGTATCCAGCTCATTAGTCTTTTCATCTACCTTATCAGAATCATCATTCTCTGCTTCCTGAACTGCTTCCTGTGGAGCAGGTGCTGCAGGCTCTGCTGATACAGGAGTCTCTGCTGCAGGTGCCTCTGCTGCTTCTTCTGCCTGAGCTGCCTTAGTTGATGCAAATGCTTCTGATAACTTAGCGCTCATAGTTGCTGCAACTTCGTTATTGATCTGCTCTGCAACCTTAAGTGCCTCATCTGTACTTGTATCACGTGCTGATGAACTGAAGCCGGACTTGAAGCTGCTTACCTTATCGTCCTCATCTTCCTCTTCATCATCCTCGTACTCATCGTCGTCATCTTCATCATCTGACTCTTCGTCCTCATCCTCGTCTTCATCTTCATCAGACTCAGGTGCAGGTTTTGACAACTTTTCCGTATCTCTTTTCTTACGTTTCTTGGCTAAGACTTCTGTTTCTTCATCGCCATCTTCATAATCACTGCTGTCATCCTTATCATCGGAATCATTTCCTGACTTCAGAACCTTAATTGTAACAATGATAAGAATAAGTAAAAATATAACCAGGATAGCAGCAAACACCAGTATCATCAGTGTTGTACTGTTTAATTCTTTAAGAAAAGACATTACCTTATCAAACATATTTATTACCTTCCTGTTATTCCCCAAACATAGTAAACCACGTATAAGTATAACTCAGAGAGGGACAAATTTCAAGAAAACCATAAATATAGAATTTTCGGTAAATCCTTACATTGAATATGCTTGTTAAGATGTGATATACTAGTGCTCGCCCGAGAACAGGCACTTATATATAAGAAGATGTTCTTTCATCGGGACGATACATTTAATATCAGAGGTGTTTGGAAAATGGCTAAGATCAGAACAAGATTTGCTCCGAGCCCAACAGGCAGGATGCATGTAGGAAATCTAAGAACTGCCCTTTACGCTTATTTAATCGCAAAGCATGAAGGTGGTGATTTTATATTACGTATCGAGGATACCGATCAGGAACGTGAGGTTGAAGGTGCCGTTGACATCATTTACCGCACACTGAAGCAGACCGGTCTTAACTGGGATGAAGGTCCTGATAAGGACGGCGGCGTTGGTCCATATATCCAGTCAGAGCGTATGGCTAAGGGAATCTACCTTGAGTACGCTAAGAAGCTTATCGAGAAGGGTGAAGCTTACTACTGCTTCTGTGACGAAGAGCGTCTTCAAAGTCTTCATACTGAAGTTCAGGGTGAGGACGGAAGTTCAAAGACAATCTTCCACTATGACAAGCATTGTCTCCATCTTTCAAAGGAAGAGATTGAGAAGAACCTTGCTGAGGGCAAGCCTTACGTAATCAGACAGAATAACCCGACTGAGGGAACAACTTCCTTCGAGGATGAGCTTTACGGAACAATTTCTGTACCGAATATCGAGCTTGATGACATGATCCTTATCAAGTCAGACGGCTTCCCAACATATAACTTCGCAAATGTAGTTGATGACCACCTTATGGGAATCACTCATGTAGTAAGAGGTAACGAGTATCTCTCATCAGCACCAAAGTACAATCGTCTTTACGAGGCATTTGGCTGGGAGGTTCCTGTGTACATTCACTGTCCTCTTATCACAGATGAGACACATGCTAAGCTTTCAAAACGTTCAGGACATTCTTCATTTGAAGATCTGCTTGATCAGGGACTTCTGACAGAGGCAATCGTTAACTTCGTATCTCTGCTTGGATGGGCTCCTGAAGGCAACGATGAGATTTTCTCACTTGAAGAACTGGTTAAGCTTTTCGATTATCATCATATCTCAAAGTCACCGGCTGTCCTTGATATGACTAAGCTTAAGTGGATGAACAGCGAGTACATCAAGAAGCTTGATCCTGAAGTATTCTACGAGATGGCTCTTCCGATCATGAAAGAGACTATTCACCGTGAGATGGACTGGAAGAAGATTGCTGCTATGGTTCAGACAAGAATCGAGGTTCTTCCTGACATCAAGGATCAGATAGATTTCTTCGAGGCAGTTCCTGAGTACGATGTTGAAATGTATACTCACAAGAAGATGAAGACTAATCCTGAGAATTCACTTCAGCTTCTTAAGGAAGTACGTCCTGTACTTGAGGCAGCTGAAGCCTTCGATAATGATTCACTCTTCGAGCTTCTTAAGAACTTCGGAGTTGAGAAGGAATATAAGACAGGATTCATCATGTGGCCGCTCAGAACAGCTATGTCCGGAAAGCCGGCTACACCGGGTGGAGCAACAGAGCTTATGTCGCTGCTCGGAAAAGAGGAATCCCTGAAGAGAATAGATGCAGCTATAGCGAAGCTTAGTTAATATATAACAGAAATCCCCCTTGAGTGACCATTCCAGTTGCGTCATCTCAAGGGGGATTTCTGTTTTTTATCTTGAGGCTATGTCGTCGTCGGTGAAGTGTTCATCTTCCTCATCATTCAGCTTCTTTAGTCTCTTCTTATCTCGCTGCTCTTTTATGGTATCGAAGGTAACGATCACATCATCGGCTACTTCATCGATAATACTATCGCCCTGCTTCTTCCGCTTCTTCTCCTGCTTGCGGGCTTCGCGTTCTTCGCGGCGGGCCCTCTTCGCTGCCGCTTTCTTCTCAGCTATGGCACGGTCCTCTTCCTTATACTTGATAAGATAGAGATACTCGTTGATCTGGGCTCCTACGAATATCATGCATGATACAAAGTAGAGCCACAGCATGATAAGGATTACCATTGTAAGGGATCCGTACATGTAAGAATTTGTCATGAACTGATCGATATAAAGGGACATTATCTTTGTGATGGCTATCCAGGCAATGGCTGTAAATACAGCCCCCGGAACCTGTCTTATCGCCTTCAGCTTCCTTGTCGGAACGATGGTGAAAAGCATCCAGAAAAACAGGAACAGGATAATAAATGTAGCCAGGGTTCTCAGTCCCAGGACAAGCATCGTTACATTATCGAAGTCCGGGAACTTGTTGATAACAAACAGCGCTATCTGAGTACCGAACATGTTGAGCGGGATCATGAAGACCAGCATTACCAGGAAGAGCGCCGTATAAGCGGAACTGATTCCTCTTATAATAAGGATGTTCCTCTGCTCTCTTGAACGGTAAACCTCGTTAAGTCCCAGTCTCAGAGCCAGGAGACCCTTAGCTGCAGACCAGAGGGCGATACCCGCTGATACGATGGTCATGGTGTAGGAACGTCCCTCATAAATATCGTTTACTATTGATATTACATAGTCCTCGAATCTTGCCGGCAGCACGTTGCAGATCAGCTCTATCAACTGATTCTGTGTGATCGGCAGGAATGCTGACAGAGACATGATAAGACTCACCAGCGGGAAGAAGGCAAGGAATAAGAAGAATGCCGTCTGCGCCGCAAATGCGAATATATGCTCATCTGCTGTTCCCTGTATGAAGTTTTTCAGACGCTGATAGCGTTCCTTGAAAGTCATATGTATCTCCAATTTACTTAATACAGTAAAAAAGAAATCCCCGATAAAATATCAGGGATGTTATATACGTCAGGTATTCTATTAAGCTTATCCAGGATGCCGGCTCCTGCCCTTTGAGTCCCAGCCGAGGCCAGGTGGGTGTCTTCATGTAAACTTCTGAGATCCGTTCTGAGACGGCCTGTCATCCATATACAGATTCAGACTCCCGTATAATAAGTGTAGGTTCAAAAATATACAGAAGTTATCGTGCATCCCAGATATAAGTTATATTCAAGGTTTATCCTTTAATATGCTATAACTATAGCATCAAATGGTCGATTTGTAAAGAATTTCATGCTCTGAAGCCCTTGTGGAAATGCCCTTCATAATGTGTTATGATAGAGAAAGCGAGACTTATGAAAGGTATTGGGATTTATGAACATAGTCTACACTTCTGATGATAATTTTGTTCCTCAGACCTGTACAGGAATGGTTTCCGTTATGGAGAACAACAAGGATTCATCGATTCACTTCTACATTTTATCCAAAGATATCAAACCGAATCACAAGCAGATGATAACAGCTCTGGCAACTCATTACGGTCAGCAGGTGGATCTGATAGATCTTCCGTCCACAGAAGAACTATGCGGTAAGTCTATAGATACAGGAGGATGGAATAATATTGTTCTGTCCAGACTATTTCTCAATACCCTCCTTCCGGAAGATGTAGATAAGGTTCTCTATATGGATGGAGATACCATAGTGCGAAAAGGGCTCATCGACCTGTATAATACGGACATTTCCAACTATACTCTCGCTGCTGTCATAGAACCTACGGTTCCCGGATACAGGAAAGAAGAGCTTGGCCTGTCCAAAGATGCAAATTACTACAATGCCGGTGTTCTTCTTATAAACCTTAAACTCTGGAGAGAGAGAAATACCAGCCAGCGGATACTCCAATACTTCGAAGCTCATGGCGGAAAGCTTTTTGCCAACGATCAGGACGCCATCAACGGCTGTCTGGCCGACGAGATACTTCCTGTATCGATTTCCTACAATTTCTGCAACACCTATGATTTTTATCCGTACCGGGCTGTCCGCAAATGGATGGGACCGAAGAACAGTCTTTCAAAGCAGGAATATAAGGATATATGTGCAGATCCGACTATAGTGCATTTCCTTGGAGAAGAGCGTCCTTGGAGATACGGAAACCGCCACCGTTTCAGCAGAGACTTCTTTAAATACTATAAGAAAACGCCTATTGGATGGGATTTAAAGACAAGATACGATATTATAGAACACGGATGGGAAAGATATTTCTTCTGCTTTTACTTTTTCAACATGATCACGAAGCCTTTCCCGGAGATAAGGCTGAAAATAATCAGCACTCTTATCCCTGTGTTTATGAAAATAAGAAAGAAAAAATTAAAGAAGAAGTAGCCTTCGGGTTACTTCTTTTTTGTTGCCCCAAAGCCTGATATAGTTGATTTTATACAAAAATATTATTATAATTTAGTCAATTATTAAGAAATGATGAAGGCTCTTTTCGGTCATTTTCTTAAGTGGGAAGGATACGTGATTTTATGACATTTAAAAAATTTATAGCAGCAATTCTTTTGTTTACTCTCATTCTGCAATCATTTCCTGTCACGGTATATGCAGCTGAAAAAGACGATGACGATAGTAACAACAGCAATACCGAGACAGTTTATTACGAAGAAGAGGATCTTGGGTATTCACCGTATCCCGATGCATCCTGGGTGCAGAATCCCAACTCCGGAATAACCTGGGACGAATACTTCGGCGGTGTAGCCAACATAGGATTTCCTCTTCGAAATATGCCCCTTGTCAGTCTTGAAAACGGACTCCAGGACTTTATGGATCATGGCTCATATACAGCAGCCACTCCTCCTATGCAGAGATATCTGCTCACTCCGTTCAGTGAAGAAGACGCTATATATACCGATGCCATACATCCGGGATACGGCGGAAGTATGAACTGTACTTCCTTCTTTGTATGGCTCGTTCTTAATATGGGTATATCCAAATCCCAGTATATATCCATGACCGGCGGCGGTTCCTTCAACGGAATGTACAGTCTCCGAAGAGTAACCAATACCTTCAGAGGCATGGCCAATGCGGGACAGCTCATAATGTATAACTTCCCTTCTTTTGAGGCAGCTCAGGCAAGCGGAAAGCTTAAGAAGGGTGATATCATGATTCTCGAGCCTTCAACAGGCGGTCATGACGATCATCACTTTACTGTATTCTGGGGTGATACGCCTTACGAAAACCTGGTATGGCACAGCATAAATTATTCGGCCGGCGCTATTACTATGGGTGACGTAGCACATTTCGGAAATCTCATTTCCACTCTTCCCGACGGATCTCACGGAAGACGTGTATGGACCTTCCCAAACTCTGTATTTGAGTTTTATATTTATCTTGAGAAAGAGCCGGGTACACCTGATCTTCCTGATGGAAGCCAGGTTACCATCAAGAACGTAAGAGAAAACGAAACTCTTCTTGTGGCTACCGTTGATAAGAGCGGACATGTAAAAGATATCAAGACCAAGGAAAACGACAGAGATTTCCAGATCGACATCGTCAGAAAATACGGAAAGCGATATATCAGAATTATGGAGCATGAGGATGGTGCCCGTATATATCACGGAACCACTGATATGCAGATTCAGATTGAGCATAACACTCAGACCTGCTGTCCTAATTCATCAACCGTATCAATCTCAAATGGTCTGAACAACGCAGCAACCATACATATCATGGAGGATATAGATTATTCTCTCGTATATGATTATAACTACTACATTAACAAGTATCCTGATATGAGACGTGCCTATGCCAACGATAAGGTCGGGGCTCTGACACATTTCATAAATCATGGTATGGCAGAAGGCCGTCAGGCCAAAGGAACCTTTGATGTTCAGTCTTACAAGAACAGATATGCCGATCTCAGACAGAACTTTGGCTATGATCTGAAAAAGTATTACATCCATTACATCAATCACGGATATAAAGAAGGCCGGTCCGGCACGGGCTGCTATCAGCTTATAAATCCTATTACGGTGTATAATGGTGTTGACTACGGCAGGGTTTATGACTTTAAGTATTATATAAATAAGTATCCGGACATGAAGAACTACTATGCCAACGATGACATCGGTGCTATAAAGCATTTCGTCGAACATGGTATGGCGGAGAGCCGTCAGGGTAAAGATACCTTTGATGTAAAGACCTATAAGAACATGTATCCGGATCTTCGAAACAATTTCGGAAATGATCTGAAGAAGTATTACATTCATTACATCAACCACGGATATAAGGAAAATCGAAAGACTATCGGTGGTTCCGAGATCATAAAACCTGTAACCATATTAAATGGTGTGGATTACGCCAAGGTTTATGACTATGACTATTATCTGAATAAATACCCGGATATGAAGAAGTATTACGCTGCCGACGACGTAGCGGCACTCACGCATTTTGTTAATCACGGTATGGCGGAAGGACGTCAGGGTAAAGCGAACTTTGAACTTTTATCCTATAAGCTTTCAAGTCCGGATCTCAGAAAGTACTACGGTAAGGATAATAAGAAATATTACATTCACTATATGAACAGCGGCTACAAAGAAAACCGCAAGGCCGTGGGCGTTACCAAAATGGTTAAACCTACTACCGTACTTAACGGTGTGGATTACAGTGCTGTTTATGATTTCGAGTATTATCTGAACAGATATCCGGATATGAAGAAGTATTATCAGTACGATGATGAAGGTGCTCTGAGACATTTCGTAGAGCACGGTATGGCGGAAGGACGTCAGGGTAACAGTACCTTTGATGTATATTCATACAAGAATGCTTATCCGGATCTCAGGAAGAACTTCCTGAACGACTACAAAAAGTACTACATTCATTACGTCAATTACGGACGTAAAGAAAACCGAGTTACATCCGGTGTAACCTCCATAAAGAATCCGGTTACCGTATACAACAACGTGGATTACAGTAAGGTATATGATTTTAATTACTATATCAACAAATATCCTGATATGAAGAAGATCTATCAGAATGATGATATGGGTGCATTAAGACATTTCGTTCTGTACGGAATAAAGGAAGGACGTCAGGGAAGCGCAAACTTCAATCTTCAGATTTACAGACAGAATTCTCCTGACCTTCAGAAGTACTATGGATTCGCAAGTGAAAACAATATAAAATATGTTGCTCACTATATCTATCACGGATATAAAGAAAACCGTAAGGCAAAATAATAATAATCCCCGAAGTTTTATCGAACTTCGGGGATTTCTTTTACTCACTGTCTTCAGTTTTTTTCTCTTCATTCTTTGATTTCTTAAATACCAGCAGTTTACTGATAACATAGTTGGCTACCATGACAACCACCTGAACAAAGAGCTTTACTATCTTGTCGTTGATATGAAGAACTGTTTTACCTACAAACATTATGCCCATATCCATCAGCAGGGTTCCCAGTCTGGCTGAATAAAAGCTTATAACTTCCTTGGTCTGTTCCTCTCCCTTTGTCTTGCTTTCAAATACAAAACGCCGGTTGGTGAAATATGCAAAGGTTACTGCCGCTATCCAGGAGATTACATTTGCAATCTGGAGCTGTACCGGATTATCCGGATTAAGCACCGTCAGGACCAGTGCATAATAGACTGCCAGACTAACTACGGTAGTCAGTCCACCAACAATGACATAGTTTATTATCTCTTTATATTTGTTATATAACTCTTTCATAGTTCCACATAGCTCACAATCACGCTAATTCTTTCTTTAAGGCCTCGATAAGCCTGTTGTTATCAGCTGTATTTCTTACTGCGATTCTAAGGTATTCCTTACCCTGAATCTTTCCTGTCAGCTCCTTGATAAGAATGTTATCCTTTATCAGAAGCGCCTTTGTTACAGCCTTAGCTGATAAACCTGATGCAAGTTCAACCATAACATAGTTTGCCTGTGAAGGGATAACTCTTATTCCCTTTATCTCTGACAGTTCCTGCATGAAACGCTTTCTCTCAGCTCTTATAAGCACCAGAGCTTCCTGATAAGCCTTCTTATACTTCTCTTCTATCTGCATATAGAACTCAGCGAAAGAATTGATATTCCAGATTGCTACGTCCTTCTTCATGGCAGCTATAAGCTCTGTATCTCCTGAAGCAAGTATTCCCAATCTGAGTCCCGGTACACCGTAGGACTTGGAGATACTCTTCATAACGTAGAGCTGCTTGTTGGCATCAAGAATCTCCTGATCGATTATGGTGCTGTCATCTTCATCTGCAAAATCAACGAAAGACTCATCTATGATGAGCTTTATATCCATCTCCTTACTCCACTCAATAAGTCTCAGGATATCTGCCTTAGGTATATAGTTGCCGCTTGGATTATCCGGATTAACGATAAGGAGATTATCTATATCCTTATCACCGAAGAATTCCATCAGGTCATCTGCTGTATATGAGTAATCTGCATTCTGTGGCATGAAGGATACTGTACGCTCTTTATCATATCTGTTTGGATATTCTTCGAAGGTCGGTCTTGCGAAGCCTACCTTACCATCCAGGAAGCCCATAAGACTCTTTATAAGCTCTGCCGCTCCGTTACCGACCAGTACATTTTCCTGATGTATGCTGAAGTTCTTGGCAGCTAAGAGGCTGTTAACCTTCATTCCGCTCGGATACTCTGTAAGAAGTGTATCAAAACTTGCCTTCAGTTCATCCTTCATCTTCTGTGGCGGGAAGTATGGATTTACGAGATAACAGAAATCCAGCATCTTAGGATAACGCCAGTATCCGCCGTAACGGCCCTGAAGTCTTGTCACACGCTCGTCTTCATCCGGTGCAAAAAGAGATTCAGCTATATCAAGATCCTGAATATCATCTATCTCATACCATTTCTCTCCGTTCAGTCTCTTAGCCTTGATGATAGGCTCATCAAGCATGGCTATAACACGGAGAACCTGCTCATAATATTCATTCTCACCAAGAGCCGCCTGATATGCATCCAGGAAAGGAACATATCTGCTCTCAGAGAACTTCTTACCAAACTTATATATATTTACTGTCTTGAAATAACCCTTTGTATCATTGAAGTTGAACTTCTTGCCCGGAACAAAGTCTATGATATTGTCCTGCTCATCAAGTTTTACACAGGTTCCGTCCATCCAAGGCTCATACTTATCTACAAGTGCAAGGGTATCTCTTGGATCATCTATAAGGGACTGCAGAATTGAATCCTCAAAGATTATATCTGATTCAAATAACAGTGTATCCTCTTTGCACAGCCAATCCTTAGCCAGTGCAAGGGAGTAGATGTTGTTGGTCTTGTAGTAGATCGGATTATCGATATATGTGATCGGTGTCTTAATATCCAGTGTATCGATATAGTCTATGAGTTTCTGTCCCTCATAACCTACTACGATGATTATTCTGGAAAGGTCTGCCTTCTCTATCTGGTGAAGCATCCTGTCGATAAGAGTTACTCCATTTACCTTTACCATGCATTTTGTATTATTCTGAGTCAGGTCTTTTAAACGCTTTCCCATTCCTGCTGCCAGTATTATAGCCTGCATTTCTTATCCCTCTCTAAATGTATTTAATAAGATTATTTTATTCTGTATGCCTCGAAATCATGTCCGGATACTCTGTCTTCCTCCGGAGGCGGTGTCATGTAATCACCGAATTCCGTTGTCAGCAGTTCATCATATCCTTCCGGGATGTAGTAGTGTCTGTCCTCAAAAGGAACTCTGATTCTCCTTCTGAAGGCATCCCTGCTTGTAGTCTTATATCTTGTCCATTCTTCATATCCCGCAATGTCTGCGAAACGCTTATGGCAGAACACTGAGTTGATAAAGCAGAATCCATCCGCCAACTTCATAAGCACTCTGCGGCCGAGAATCTTAGATAATGCCTTAAGAAAACGTCCATACAGATCCTTAACCTCTGTATCCTTCTCCACAGACAGCACCACCGCTGTTCTGAGGCCTGTAAAAATATCGAAATACAGCTTGTTAAGAAGTTTTCCCGAAGGTACTCCGTCCAGTGGAAAGATATCTACATAGACACCCAGGTCTTTAATTTCCGGAAGTCCTCTCTCGATCAGTCTTGTGTTGCCGTCAATTACCTTTGCAAACAGATAGAAGTAGTCAGGCTGGTCATACATTGACAGCACCTTATATCTGTCGGATTCCTTACTCAGTACCTTTAACAGCCTGCGATAATCCCTTCTCGGAACTATAATGTCCAGATCATCGTCCCATGGGATATAGCCCTTATGCCTTACGGCACCCAGAGCTGTTCCTGCCTCAAGATAATACCTGATCTTATGCTTTCTGCAGACTCTGTCAATATGATCAAGTATCTCCATCTCTATCTCACGAAGATCATCAACAGTAATATTCTTATCTACTTCGCCTTCATGCATCGTCACTATTTTCTCCTAATAAATGTATGAATAACCAGATCCATGTCCTTCTTAAAGAACAGCCATGCAAATACAAAGTATACTGCACCGATTACTGCAGCTGTTGCAGCTCCCATCAGTACCCAGTGAATGTATCCCGGCAGCTTTAAGTCCTTAAAGATCACTGCCACAGGAATCGAGAGCATGCAGAAGACTATATTCAGTATCAGTCCTCTTACATATCTTTTTGCCTCAAGACCTAGAACGTTTTTACATGCATAATGAACCATTACTATCATACGATATGTCATGGCAACCAGCGTTCCGATTGCTACTCCGATCAGTCCCCACTGCTTTACGCATATTACTGAAATAATAATGTTTATTGCAGCTTCTGTGTAGGAATACTTGGAAGTCTGCTTAAAATGTCCCTTGGAATAAACCACGCTGACATATGGATCTCTTATACAATATATGAACTCAGCCAGCAGTATTATCACTGCAAATACCGGCTGATGATAAGGCGCGTCCTTAAAGGTTCTGGTATAGATATTTATGAAAGGCATTACCAGCACTATGCCGCAGGCAAACAGTACGGTAGATATCATTCCCATCATAAACTGATATTTATCAAAGGACTCCTTGATAGCATCCTTATCATTTGTTGCAAGAATGTTGCCCATGGATGGTGTTACTGCCGATGAAAGCGACATAGCCACCATCTTTATACCATTGGCCACAAACATATATACCGTATACACGGAAACCATTTTAAATGTGGATAAGTGTGTGAGTACTACAACGTCTGTATTCAGATGTATGAAGTACGCAAGGTTCTGACCGAAACCATCCCATCTCTGACTGAGAGCTTTGTTGTCCGGTTCCACCTTCTTATCCAACTTGAAATACTTCTTTACATAGAAGCTGAACAGCACCGGCTGAATAAATACCGTCACTGTCGTAAGCAGCTTGATCCATATGATATCATCAAACAGCTTTACGCCTATATATGCCGCTCCGACTGTAAGTACAACCGAAACCGCCTGTATCATAGAGATCAGAAATACCTTTTTATCTGCATTTAACAGAATAAGGTAGGTCAGCGAGAAGAAATACTGAACAAAGAGCTGAGCCGCCAGCACCACTGTTAAAGCAAATATATATTTAATTGAGAAACCTGTATCAACTATAAGCGGATAAACTATACCGAGTATCATTACATATACGATATATATACCGCCTATCTGCCTGAAGAATTTACGCGTAGCGTTTACTATCGCGTTGATCCTGCTGTTATCCCCTTCCAGGATCGGCTTATATAAAGCCGCCATTATGACGCTGGACAGTCCACCTTCCAGAAGTGTTATATAGTTAAGATACTGGGTGATGGATGTTGTAAGTCCGTAAACATCGGATCCGAAGGTATTGATAAATACCTGGGGGATCATAAGTCCACAGATAATATTCACCAGCTGAAGAATAACGGCACCGACCGAATTCTTTATTATCAACTTGTTGCTCTTATTATTCAACGAAACACCTCTGTTATTTTCTCTTATGGTGAAGCATGCATGCACCTAAAAGCAGCTTTCCAAGTTCACCCTTGATAGACGTCAGATGCCTGTATTCAGACCTTCTGAGCTCCTTCCACATGCTCATGGAATAATCATTTACTGTAAGAATATACTCCTTTATCACTGCTTCTGCAAAGGAAAATGCATTCCCTCCCCTCAGTATATCGGCCTTTACCGCTTCAGCCAGTTCCTTCATGGCTTCCAGCAGAGCCTTCGTATCTGAGGCATGTAATTCTCTCTTATAAAAGCCCTTCAGACAGTCCTTTGCCTCATCTGATACATCTATTCTGTCAAGATAGCGGCTTCTCACATCCACAGCGGCCTTTTCCATCTCTTCGCCTCTGGTGTTCGACACAGAACCGCTCACTATTCTATAGGCAACCAGTCTCTCCGGCAGGATAGCTATCGGACGGCGTACTGCCATATCTGTTATAACGCCATAGTCCTCAGCCACCGGCTCCGGTCCATAGCATATGCCAAAATCCCTGTACATCTTAGAACGGAACATAACTGAGGAATGAGTTACCGGATTGATAAAGCATAAACCGAACTTAAGGCTCGGATAAGACAGCTTTCTCACCCTGATATCCTGGGTATACTCCCCATCCTTAATCTCGTCTCTGAAGGAAGCACACATGATATAGCTTGTATGCTTATCCAGAAATGTCACCTGTTTCTCCAGTCTTTCCGGATAGCTGATATCATCACAGTCAAGAACTGCGATATACTCTCCCTTTGCCTCACTTATGAGTCTGTTCTGACCGGCTACTATTCCCTCATTTTCTGCATTCTGAATAAGCCTTATTCTGCTGTCGGTATAGCTCTTCACTATTTCCGCTGATGAATCCTTCGAGCCATCATCCAGAATAAGCAGTTCAAAGTCCCCGAAGGTCTGATTCAGGACGCTGTCTATCGCCTCACGGAGATACTTCTCTCCGTTATAGACTTTCATAATAACCGATACTTTAGGAAAATCACTCATCCGCCTTATCTCCGATTCCCAGGATGCTCTTATATAACTCCATATATCTCTTGCTTACATTATCTATTTCAAAATTCTCTTCAGCGTAATCTCTTATCACCTGACGGTCGAAGCTGCCCGCTCTCTCGATCATGTCCTTCATGCCCTGAACAAGTGCATCCACGCTCTTACGGTCCACAACTATGGCAGTCTCATCTGTCACCAGAGAATTTGCCCCTCCGGAACGTGTGACCAGCATAGGATTGCCCTGAAGCATAGCCTCCTGTACAGAAACACCGGAACACTCAAACTCACTGGCAGATATGGAGAAGTCCATCTGTCTCATGATGGAATAAACCTTCTTCCTGTCACACTGGCCATAGAAGATCACTCTGCTGTCTATTCCCAGTTCCTTTGCCATGTTCTTATAGTAATCCAGATACTCTCCGCCACCGCAGATATGAAGGACTATAAGTATTCCCTCGTCCTTCAGCTTCTTTATTGCAGGGAGAAGATACTGATAACCCTTTATGCTCTTATCGTAAAATGCAGCGGTAATAAGGGCATTGGTCATTCCCTTTACTCTGTATTCGATTCCGTCATCCTCAAGAGTACCAGGATTAATGATTCCGTTATAGATTACCCGGAAGCTGCATTTCGGAAAGTACTCTCCCAGACGCTGCATGGAATCTCCTGAAACACAGACATTAGCCACTGAATTCTTATACACCTGATTGGTCAGAAGTCTTACAGTTTTCTTATCGAGATTTGACTGCTCGATAGGGCTGTGCTCTGTGATCATATAAGGAATCTTGCTCCACTTTGAAAGTGCATATGCCAGATGTCCCGCTCCCTGGGCAACATGTGCATGAATTATATCCGGCTTAAAGTCTTCTATAACTTTCTTGCCTGCCCTGTATATCTCATCAAAGGCAGCCAGTGGATTCTTTGCAGCTGCTGAACATCTGTAGGTAAGAAGTCCATTCTCCATCTTCTTGCTTACCTTGCCGCTTATCTCCTGATCATAAGGGAAAAGGAGTGCCACATCAGCATACTTCTTAAGGGCCATGGACTGCTCGTAGTGAAATACTCCTGCTGTCATAACCTCAGCAGATCTTGGGCTGTACCAGGTTGCTATCATTAAGATTTTGATTCGTTTCTCTTTATTCAACATTCCATCACCTGAAAGAATTAATAGCATCTATTACGTAACTTATCTCGTCATCAGTCATTCCATAGTACATAGGAAGACTAAGCTCTGTCTCACTGATTTCTTCTGCTATAGGGAAGTCGCCCTTTCCGAAGCCCAGATCCTTATAGCATTCCTGAAGATGCATCGGAATAGGATAATGCTTATTGGTTCCTATCTCCTTATCCTTCAGATACTTTTCTATCTCATCTCTTCTGCTGCTTCTTATAGCAAAGATATGCCATACCGGAGTATTGTCCGGACTTACATACGGAAGAGTGATCTCGTCGTTCTTAATCTCCTTCAGATATCTGTCTGCTACTCTGCGGCGCTCCTCGTTCATCTTATCAAGGATGCCTAACTTCGCTCTGAGAAATGCAGCCTGAAGCTCGTCCAGTCGGCTGTTATTACCTTTGTAGATATGATGATACTTGTAATCAGAACCGTAATTACCAAGGGCTCTGATCCTGTCAGCAATGTCCTTATTACTTGTCACTGCTGCTCCGGCATCCCCCAGGGCTCCTAAGTTTTTGCCCGGGTAAAAGCTGAAGCCTGCCGCATCACCGAAGGTTCCTATCTTCTTTCCCTTATATAAAGCACCATGGGCCTGTGCACAGTCTTCAACTACTTTGAGATTATGCTTCTTCGCAATCTCCATTATCCTGTCCATATCCGCAGCCTGCCCATACAGATGTACCGGCATTATGGCCTTAGTCTTATCTGTAATTGCAGCTTCGATAAGGTCAGGATTAATATTATAGGTTCTTATATCCGGCTCAACAAATACCGGCTTTGCACCCACATAGGTAACTGCAAGAGCTGTTGCGATATAGGTATTTGAAGGAACAATAACCTCGTCGCCCTCACCTATCTCAAGGGCTTTAAGCGCCAGCATAAGGGCATCAAGGCCGTTGCCCACGCCTACGCAGTAATCTGTTCCAACATAATCAGAAAAGGCTTTTTCGAAAGCCTTATCCTCTTCTCCATCTATATACCAGGAGTTTGATAGAACTCTGTCAAAAGCCGCCCTGATCTCTGTATCCAGTTCTTTTTCCATTGGGATGAAACTAACGAATGGTACTCTCATTTTCTAATATCCCCTTTTTCCTTATGACATAACGCTTTCTCTGAAGCTTGGTTCTGAGAAGCATTCTCACATAATTTGTATTTCCGGTAAATATCTTAATCTGTCTCTCTCTGTCGTTCTCGATAAGCTGCCATGCAAACATTCTGTTGCCCTTTACAACCAACGGATCATCATAATAATTATCCATCAGAAGCTTCTTAAGAGCTCGTACATCATCGTACATTCTCTTTCTGGCACCACTGTTTGTGCTTGTGGATATTCCGCCGCTGTTCTCATAGTAGACCACCGGTCCTCTGAAATATCCTATACTCTTCTTACGGAGAAGGAATATTGTCTGAACCAGATCTTCGCAGTAACGTACTTTGCCTACAAACTCTTTCAGGCAGTCCATAAATACCGTTCTGTCAACGAACATGCTGGCTCCGACTATCCAGCCATGATTTACTAAGATATTTCTTCTGATCTTCTTAATGTTATTCTTTTCAAAAGCTTCAATATCGTATGGAAGCACTATGTCGGAATACTCTGTTCCGTCCTCAGTTCTCACATATCCCTTCATCTTTCCAAAGCACATATCCAGCTTTTTCTTATCCATGAAGTGATATACATTTCGAAGCGTGAAGTTACTGAACAGCGCGTCCCCTGCACCTATCAGCTTTACGAATCTTCCCTCTGCCACGGAGAGGGCATCATATACATTACGAACAGTTCCTACATTTTCGGCATGGGAGCAGATCTTATAATCCTTAAATCCTTTTTCCCTTAGATACTCCTCTGCCTCTGTCAGCGCATTGTTTGAGGATGCGTCATCTGCCAGCACTATCTGATATGTTATCCCCTTTTGCTGCAAGATAGAATCGATAGTGAGTTTTAAATCTTCTGTATCAGAATTGTATATTAAAACTATCACTGAAAAATCCATCATTTATCTACCTTTTCCTAAACATTTTCAAAACGCTCTTCATCATATGAAGTTTTTCCAAAAAATAAAAACAGAAAACATAGGCATGAAATTTACTTACTTCCCCTTTAGGCTTTCTGAATCCTATAAAACGGTTTTTTCTATAGTCAGGATAATGCTTTCTTATCCATTCAAATGCACTGTTATAATGCTTCTCTATATCTGTCTTCTTGCTTCCTCTTGTGGAAAAAAGCATGTACCAGCAGACATATCTGAGGAAGAAGTATTCAAGGTATTCATTACTTCCAATGTTCTGTCCATCTGAATGAGCTCTTACCTTTTCATAGATGGAATCCATCAGATATACCGCATCCACATCATCCTTAAATGTATTCTGTACGGAATTGGATACAGACTTATCATTATAGAACCATTTGTATCCCTTATTATCTAATACACTTACACTGGCTCCTGCATTAAGAGCGACTACGTTATAGTATACGTCTTCGCCTATCTTATTGTTCAGGAACTCAATATTCTTATTCACTATGAAATCTCTGCGATAGAGATGTGCCCATGGGGCTGTGACAATATATCCGGCCCACTCCGACGGCTTCGGAACAACTCTGAAGATGATCCTTCCGTCGCTGGCAACTCTCTCATAGCCGCCCACGATTATATCGGCCTTGGAGCTTTCTGCCTCGGCATAGTACTTCTCGAAATAATCCTTTGCGATAAAATCGTCCTGATCCACAAAGGCAAGATACTTTCCTCTTGCCTCACGGATGCCTCTATTTCTGGCGTTGGCAGCTCCTCCATTCTCCGTGGTAATAACTCTTACTCTTTCGCTGAAGGCCTTATCTGTATCCAGATATTTCTGCACATAGGTTATTGAATTATCAGTTGATCCATCATTAATTATTATGACTTCATAATCGGAAAAAGTCTGAACAGCTATGCTCTTCAGACATCTTATAATAGATTTTCCGGAATTATATAATGGAATAATAATTGATATTTCTGCCATAACGACTACTTTCTGATAAACTCCTTAAATTCATCATAATCTCTAATATAATCATTCTCATCATAATACTCGGATGCTGCTACACACAGTACAGAGTTCTTCTCTATCCATACCATCTCTCTCCATACCGGCTCCTCGATGAGGACACCTATGGAAGGATCAGATAACTCTATCTCTTCTCTGACATCCTTATTCTCGATAGTAAGCTGTATTCTTCCATATGGGCAGAACAGGAACTGCTTCAGCTTTCTGTGTGCATGGAAGCCGCGTCTTACGCCCTCAGGAACCTTTGAGATATAGTAAACTCTTTTAATCTCGAAGGGCAGATCATGATGTCCTTCAAAGAAGGAGAGTTCTCCTGCATTTACAGTAGGTACCGTGTTGATCCTTATAACCCTGCAGCCTGCAACACTCTCTCTTGCGCCGATATCGTCGCCCTTTAAAACAGAGTACCACTTGAGTCCTGTCATTCCCTCATACCTTTCCAGTATTCTGTCCGGAACATCGAGAACTTCATGGAAATTATGCTTGTCATAGAATCTTACCGCTCTCTTGTTATCGCGGTTCACGCACCAGTAAACACTCTCCAGTCCTAACTCATCAAAAGCCTTTTCTATTATGCTCTTCATGCCGAACCATGAATAACCATGGCCCATGGCTGCTGTACGGACTGCTATGGCAAACTCTGCATCTGTCTCGGTTATATGCTTTAAGCTGACAGTGCCCATGTATTCATCATCATCTGATGCGATGGCAAGATTGATATTCTTGTCGTCCTTGGCACTGCTCTCTATAAAACTCTCTGCATCGCTGAGAGTTTTGGATGCGAAATCTGCTTTCAGATTTCCGGTAACATTCTTATCGTGCATCCATTCCAGCATGAGAGGTGCATCACTCTTTTTTAATTCTCTTATCTTCATGAAAATTATCCTTCAAATACTTTTTTCACCCAGTTCTGTACACTGTACTGTTCCATAACTTCTTCCGGTATCTCATGGAATGGTTCAGTAAAGAATGATTTTGGTACCACCGGATTATCTCTGTCGATAACATATATATTGCCGTATTCGTATAGATCACAGCTCTTAACAGTCTCGTTGGTTGTAATAAGCTTTGTACGGGCTATCATGCTGTCAAAGGTTCTGAAGGTCAGACCTGCCTGAGAGCCGAACTGTACATCCAGAGTAACTCTGGACCTCTTCATAACCTCTGCCATATCAGCCAGTGGAACCGGATTCACCTTGATATACTTAAGGTTCATCCATCTGTCTTTTCCCGGCATCACAGCCTTAACAAAATCAGATATCTTAAAGCCCAGCATGCGGAGATAGCATCTTTCCGGCTTTATCTTTAAGTCTCTTACAATCTTATCCCATATCACCAGACGTCCTGAATGCAGGAGTCCTGTCATAGACATGAGTATATTCTTCTTCTCTCCCTTATATCTATGAACCTCTGTATAGAAATTCGTCAGCGGCTTGAAGCCATAGGCCGCCACATCGTTATTGTCAAAAGAATAGATAACATCAAAGAACTCTTTATTCTCTTCAAAATGCTCTACTCTCGCAACATCATCCCAGAGATACAGTATGAACTTTGCTTTATCCTGCTGCTGTTTCAGCTGCTTCAGGTTATCCGGATGAAGCTGTCTTCCGTTAATAACAAAGACATAATCATACTTTGTTTTATCATCCAGCAGATACTTCTTCTCTCTGTTTCTCGTCTTCTTATCAAGATACTTTCCCTTAGTGGCAAAGTTTACGAGCTTCTGTACAGTGGTATACTTTCCGACAGGTGTAAATCTTTTTACCTCGTACCCCTGCTGGCGGATAGCATTTTCCATTATATTATCGTAATCATAGAATCCTATAGGAATAAAAAGCACACGCTTCATTATCTGTTTTCACCTTCAACCTTATTACTTGTCTTATCAGTATTTCCCTTTGCTGCTCTGTCATATGCATCTTTTTTCATGATGGCTATTTCCTGTGATAATCTGTTCACCTTGTCCTGAAGCTTACTGATGGTCATGGACAGTGAAAAGATGATAGCTAAAGACAGAATAAATCCAAGGAAGAACAGCATATTAACCGGAGCCACAACTCCTGTAATGCTGGCGATATATCCCAGGATCCTTGGGCACGCTGCCAGGATGATAATTACTATATCCACCAGTACCCAGCCAAGTCCGTATTTATAATCTATCTTCTTTTTGCTCATCAATCTGAAAATATTCAGAAGTATTATTACCATGCAGATGATAACAAATATTTGAATCCTTAATGACATATCTATCTCCTATTATTCAGTCTGGCAATGATAATGGCTATACTGACCTTTATCATGTAATATACACCTTTCAGGTTTGATATTGACGATGCGCCTTCTTCTCTTTCGTTCATCTTTACAGGAATTTCAGTAATCTTATATCCCTTTGAAAGAGCTGTGACTGTACTCTCCGGTTCCGGATAATCCTTTGGATAATCGTTGGTAAAAACTTCCAGTAATCTTCTGTTCACAATCCTCATTCCGGAGGTAGGGTCTGTAATGACCTTCTTTGTAAGCATCTTTATGAGCTTGGTAAAGAATCCGATTCCTACTCGTCTCAGTCCTGAAGACTGAAAACCTTCCTTCTCAATAAATCTGGAGCCGATGACCATATCTGAATCTGTCTCCACCAGCACCTCAGCCATTTCGTCCAGGTATGCTGCATTATGCTGTCCGTCTCCATCAAACTGAACGGCCATATCATAACCATGATAATAGGCATATCTGTAGCCGGTCTGAACTGCTCCGCCTATTCCCAGATTGATAGGAAGATTCAGATAGTTATAACCCTTCTTCCTTAAGACCTCCAGGGTTTTGTCCGTTGAACAGTCATTTATGATAACATAATCAAAGTCCGGAGCATTCTGCTTTATATCATTTATCGTTTTATCTATATTTCCGGATTCATTGTAGGCCGGAATTATAACCAGTTTCTTCATCTATAAATTATTTGACTCCTCTGACTTGTTATAAAATCTGTTGATCAACTTAGCGATCGGCTTAGGCCAGAACTTCCTGTACATTTCCAGATTTTCCTCAGCTCTGGCATTATCGTTAATGATAGCCGTTGTGGCTGATTCCTCATGTATTCTGTGGAACATAAGAGGTTTATTGATGTAGATGAAATCGCCCTTAAGTCTGGACAGCATCTCCCAGGCCTCCCAATCTTCACAGCTTCTGAAATGATTTCTGAATATCGGCTGTCCTACCCTCTCCAGATTAAAGCATACTGAAGGACAGCATATAGGATCTCCGAAGGAAAGTACCCTTCGTCTTATAAATCTGCTTCCACGCGAAAACTTCGGGATAAGTGGGATAAGCATGAATCTCTTGATCTTCAGCATCTTGACATCAAGAGTCTTCTTACCGTTTCTTATCTCGCCATAATCGGAAAAGGCTATTATAGGCTTCTCAGACTCCGACATATATCTCATCATACTCTCAGCATACTTAGGTTCATATACATCATCCTGATGAGTAACCGTCGCATACTTTGTCTTCACCTTGCTGAGTGCAAAGTTCCAGTCCTGAGTTATTCCGCCTTCGCCTTCATTGATATATAAAGGAATATTATGCTTCTCAGCAATGCTCTTTAAAAAGTCCGATGGTGTATGAGTCACCATGATTATCTCAGACAGAACAGTCTGGTTCTCCAGGGACTTTATACATTTTTCCAGATATTCACTTTCCTTATAAGCGCAAATTGCAAATGTATGATTCATCGTATCTCTGCCACAAAGCCTCTTTCATTCTCAAACTTGATCTCATAATCAAGATCTATAGTATTACTTCTGTCGATAAATGTACCGTCATACTGAACCACTATGTACTTATACTGAGACATATCCATAGTATTTATTCTTTCAGTATTATCAACAGATATGGTATCCGTATCCGTGATAGCCTGTACCCAGGCACAGAATACCGGATCTCCGAGAACCGGCAGTTTTCCGGTTTCTTTATCTCTTAAATCCGTATATGTATATTCGATGAGTTCCATATCCTTCACCCATATGGTTGACGGATATCTGTTAAACTCATGATTGAACTGATAAACGTTCAGAATATCGCCGGAACCCACTTCTATAAAGCGGTCATTCTTTTCCAGAATACGTTCATCAATATTGGTCCCTATCATTATAACCAATATAGAAAATACTGCAAATAAAGATATTATTAAACCTTTATGCTGTTTCCAGAGAGCATTTATGCACTCTGCTGCCATGATCCAGGCAAACAGCCATAACACGTTATTGTTTCTGACATAGTAATATACCGATACCTTTCCGTGCATAGCTCCTATAAAGAGCACTGCCATAAAGATTATCAGTGTAAACAGCATTGAAACCGTAGTGATTCCCAGGGAATCCTCTGCTTTTATTCCGGTCTTCTCTGATCTGTTTTCTCTTCTAAGTTCCTTCACTCTGGCGATAACCAGCACTACTCCATATACGATGAATGGCAGCAGGAAAACAAAGTTTGAATACATATCGTTATAGCAGCCGCCGTCAGTGGCGATTCCAAGGGATCCGGTCTCATCTCCGTTTTCTATAACATCACTGGTCACATACTTGAAATTCATGAAAGTAAAGATAAGTCCCATTACACTTGGGATCAGGAACACGCCCAGTCCCTGCTTTATCAGCTTTCCGAGTTTCAGCTCATGCCTTACTATAAGTCCTGCAATAATAGCGATAAGTACGCCGAAATACACTGCCGGAACAAACATCATATAGCATAAGAACAGCCCAAATAATCCCAGATTGATCATAATATAATTAGATATCCTGTTTATCCGGCCTGTGATGAAATATGCTGCTGCATATAAGATATATACGATAAGAGACATGCATAATCCGAAATAGGAGAATCCGAATATATAGGAATATAACGGATAACCAAGCATGTAGAGTATCATACTGAGAACAGCCACCGGCTTTGACCCGGACTGTTTTACTATCTGTACGATAATAATATAAAAACATAATCCTGCAAGGAAGAGATAACCTGTCTCCCATAACAGGAATACTTTATACATATCGAAGTCACCGGTTATAGGTCTTGCAGCTTCCATCGGAAGTCCCGAATTAACAGCTGCAAAAAACATTTCCGTATACAGTCTGTGTTCTACAGCGACAGCCTTTGCCACCCTGAAATGCGAGGCACTGTCGATGGATACAAAGTTTATCTCTCTTCCAAAATTCATTCTCTTGGCAAAGTAAAAACCCGCCACAAGAAAAGCAGATAAAACACCCATTATATCAGCCCTGCTGACAGTATATCTCTGAGTTCCGTATTTCTTATTCAGTCCCCAGATGATAATACCTGTTACTAATTCAATAGCTCCAACAGATACTATGCTTATGGAGATTCCCAGCTTGGAGAATATACCAGCGATCAGAGCCTGATAACAAAAGGTTGTCATTATTGAAAGTGTTATAAATGTCACTGCATTTTCTTTTTCATCAGTCTTTTTCACGAAAAGGACAGCCGAAAAAAGCAGCAAATACGATATAATGTAAAACGCTGACTGCATCATAGGTTTATCCCCAGAATCTAACAAATACTATCTTTACAACATGTCCAAGACAGAAAAGATAGAACAGAAGCTGTACGCCGACATAGAACTTCTTACTTCTATACTCATAGCCTTTTCCTAAAGGAATCAGCACCATTGGAAGGATCGGGATGAAGTATCTTCCCTGAACTCCCAGTATTATAACTATCTTATATAAATATTCCCTGAAAGC
>ONEC01000114.1 GCA_900316715.1 uncultured Eubacteriales bacterium | reverse complement strand
CACAGCACCTCATACAGGGTAGACTTTTCCAGCAACAATACTTCTCCCGACAGCTTTCCCTTCACTACATGGGCAAAGCTTACACGTCGTATATTATCCGATTCCAGAGATAAACTTATGACCAATTCTCCTTCCAACGGAACATTAGAACTCCGTATGGCCATAGCCGAGTACCTGAAGGAATTCCGCGGAATATATACATCTCCCGATAATATTATAGTCGGTGCGGGAACCGAATATCTGTATACGATTCTTCTGCAGCTTCTCGGCGGCGGGATGACTTATGCCATAGAAAAACCCGGATACAGAAAGCTTTCCATGATACTGGATACCGTCGGCATTAAGTCCGTGGATATCCCCGTGGATGATAAAGGACTGAATGTTGATATTCTCCGGAGAAGCAACGCTGATATTGTTCATGTAACGCCTTCACATCACTTCCCTACCGGAATCACCATGCCCGTAAAGAGGCGTTATGAACTTCTGAAATGGGCTCAGGAAGCCGATACTCCAAGGTATATTATCGAAGATGACTATGACAGCGAGTTCCGCCTTACCGGACGTCCTATCCCTCCGCTCTTCGGCATGGACAGCAGTCATGTGATATATATGAATACATTTACAAAAAGTCTTACTTCCACTATCAGAATAAGCTACATGGTTCTTCCTGATGAGTTGGCCGCCCGTTACCGCGAGCGTCTCAGCTTTTATTCGTGTACAGTATCAAACTTCGAACAGCTGACTCTTGCCGCATTTATAAGCGAGGGATACTTTGAAAAACATATAAACCGCATGAGGACCGCATATAGAAGAAAGCGCGACTGCATACTTGATGCCATAAAAAAAAGCCCCCTTGATTCCGTTTCCGAAATCAAGGAGGAAGATGCAGGACTGCATTTTATTATTAATCTTAAAACCGAACTGGCCGATAATGAAGTTACCGACCGACTCAGGAAAGCAGGGATCAACCTGCTTCCACTGTCATATTACGGATCGGAAACCACGCATTCTTTTCTCATTAATTACTCTTCTGTCCCTATGGATGATATAAATAATATCATTGAGTCTATATCCGAAGAACTTAACTCCGATTCCTAATACGATATATCTATCAGCGATCCGTCCAAGGCATTTATGATAACAGTCATCTTCGTAGTCGTGCCTTCTGTCGCGGTAAACCACAGAGCCGGAACCAGAGTTCCCGTGGTTTCATCATCAGGATTGGTGATTCCGTAATATGTAAGATACATATTTTTAAAATATAATTTATCTGTATTAAGCTTTGACGGATCGACATTCTCCGATACTTCTTTAATAAAACTTTCTTTTAATATTTCAAAACTGAGAATAGAAGAGTCTTCCGCAATCTTTTCCGTAAGCCATCCGTCAAAAAGCAGAATGAAGCCCATAACTCCGTCATCGCTAACATAGAAGCCTCCCTGATTGTAGTTAGCCATATCATAATATGCATAGTTTCTGTATGAAGCAGCAGATGCTCCGTAAGTGAAAATACCGCCTATATTGTTGGAAAGCGCGACATAATACCCGTTCTTCTCCTGAAAATTCGGATCTTTGAGTTCTCCCGTCAGCGGATCTTCCGTAGTAAACATATCCTCAGGACCTGTGTAGAAAACCACATCTTGCCTTGGTCCTTTTTGAACTTCACCGTCTTCTACACTAACCATATAATACGATTGATCTTCGGTTGTAAATGCGTCTTCACAGGCTTCTATCATAAGATACTCGTTCAAAAAGTCTGTGCATGTAGCGAGAAGCTCATCATCATCCAATGTACATTTGTTCACGTTTTTATCATCTGTCTCAGTACCGTTTTCAGAGGACACCACATCACCTGCTGCAGATTCGTTTACATAATAGCTCATGCTCGAAGGAGTGAGTCTTCCCATAACAGCGTATTCCGGATGATTTATCGCATCACCTGCATTTATAGGATACATAGCCAAAAAGGAACAATTACATTCGTAACCATATCCTACCATTAACATACAATCCATATTCCTATAAGTGCCCTCATAAGTATGGATGAAGTAGTTTTCCTCATCTACCCAGGCTTTAAATTCCATTTTATCCGGCATAGGTGATACAGCTACACAATAGAAACACATATAAGCATCCAGCATATTATACATGGATCCTGTTTCTTCAAATGTTCCTGTATACTGAGTGGCTGTCTCACCGAAAAGATTTTTAACTATCTCCTCTTCTTTAACATCTCCCAGCTTTAAATTTTTATAATTATACATTGGGAGCTCGCTTGCCGGAACCGGATCATAATCAATATATATATCGGCCTGTATCTTACCGTCAGCGGCATCGAATTTATCCCTCCACTCTATCTTTTCCGAGCCTAAAAGAGGATTAACTTCATCATTTCCTGTACCTGATATTTCTTCCTCTGTTACATCCGATCCCTCAGCTTCACTGCTTCCTTCCGTTACGGCTGTCGTTTCAACCTGTTCACCGCCGTATTCTTCAATCTTGTCATCTGTTTTGCCGCATCCGCCAAGCAACAACATGGCACTGCAGATTCCGGCTAAAATAATCTTTTTGCCTATCATATAGTACTCCTTTCACCTCACTGCAAAAAGCCTATCTTTACATAGTATCTTATACTATAGAAATGCATCATAATTGCATCAAAAAACCTCTCTATCGGAACATCAAGTCCGATAAAGAGGTTAAGATTTAAACTCTCTGTTTATTTCTTGTAGGATTTTTAGTCAAGCTTCATATCGCCTTCTTTAACCCAGCCGATCTTCTTAAGCACTGAATTAATAAGAAGTGACAGAACCGCCGGAAGAACTAATGATATAAGAATAAGTCCTGTCCAGTCAAACCATGTGATAGCTGCCTTGTTTCCTGCGGCAACATCATTTACCCATCCTGTATATACACCGATCTGGCCTACAAGACCACAAGTTCCCATACCTGATGATACAGGAGCACCGTTCATCTGCATTTTGAAAAGACAGGTTGCAAGAGGGCCTGTTATAGCCGATGCAAGTGTCGGAGCTATCCATATACGAGGATTCTTAACTATATTCCCCATCTGAAGCATAGATGTACCTATACCCTGTGATACGAGTCCGCCCCATTTGTTCTCCTTAAATGAGATGACAGCGAAACCGATCATCTGAGCAGAACATCCCGCAACAGCAGCACCACCTGCAAGTCCCGTAAGTCCGAATGCTGCACAGATTGCTGCGGATGATATAGGAAGTGTAAGAGCAACACCTACAAGTACCGACACAACTATTCCCATAAGGAAAGGCTGTAACTCCGTAGCTTTCATGATAACCTTACCTACCCACATTGCAGCTGCTCCGAGTCTAGGTGCGATAAGCCATGACAGGAATATTCCTGTTCCGATAGTAACAAGCGGTGTTACAAGTATATCTATCTTAGTCTGCTTAGAAACGGCCTTACCTATCTCTGAAGCAATGATTGCGATAAAGAGAACCGCAAGAGGGCCACCTGCTCCACCGAGTGCATTTGCCGCAAATCCGACAGGTATCATAGAGAAGAGAACAAGTTCAGGGCTCTTAAGAGCATAAGCAATTGCTGCAGCCATTGCCGGACCGCTCATAGCAGACGCGATACCGCCGACCGTATATTCCTTATCGCCGATAGTCGCAACGATTGCTGTAAGGAAGCTTATACCGAACTGCTTTCCTATCGTATCGATAATAGTACCGATCAGGAGCGAACAGAAGAGTCCCTTTGCCATAGCACCGAGGGCATCGATACCATATCTCTTAAGAGATATCTCAATATCCTTTCTCTTCAGAAATGCCTTAAAGCCTTTTTCTTTCACCTTTACGTCAGTCTTTTGTTCTTCAACTTTCTTTTCTTTTTCCATTTTTCTTCCTCTTTTTTTCAGTAATACCACGGGGAGAACCTATGGTTTGGTTAATAGGTGTCTTGACACCTGTCAAAACAAATGACGTGACACATTATAGTATCACGTCATCAAAAAGTCAATATTAAAAACTACCAAGAAAAAACATATTTATCAGATGATTTATAAAAGAATCCCTAATTCTTTTAATTTTTCGATTGCTCTATCAATCTGCTCCTCAGAGTTTGCACTCAGAGTATGCAAATGTATTCCTTCTGTAAGAGCTGAAAGCGGTGTTGCATTTTCCTCTTTCGACTTTCTTATAAACTCGTCAACATCGTATCTGCTTGAAATTCTAAGTCCCCCTATCAACTGTCCATAAATAGGATGCTCAACAATTACATCCTCCACAGTACAGCCCGCATCCACCAGAGTATAAAGCTCTAACTGCGTTTCTTCAGCTGAATGATTTACCGCTATACGCCTGGTCACAGACTTCTCATTTGATGTGGCAACATATCCCCTTGGCGTAGACAAAATATCATTTCCTTCAGCACGCAGCAGCGCTACATCTCCTACTATTATCTGTCTGCTCACTCCCATCTCTTTTGACAGGCGAGATGCGCTGACCGGAGAATCGCTATCTTGAATAGCTTTAAGAATTTTATTTCTTCTATCGTGATTGTCCATATGTTTTATCCCAAATCCTTTATTTCAGAGGTCTTGTAATTAAAATGAGCCAATGGATATTATAATATATTTGATTCGTTTAATTCAATAATGTATTTTCGCGAAGCATAAAAATAGTGCAGTGTGACATATATCACACTGCACTATAAATCTTTTGACTATCTGTAATCAGTCAGTTTCGGATTATTCCTCATCTTCCTTCTTACGTCTAACTATTACTGCTACTGCAGCAAGTGAGATGATCATCAGACCTGCAACTCCTGCAACGTCAGCCTCATCAGCTGTCTTAGCATTTGTGTCTGTCTTCTTAGATGTATTTGTCTTGTTGGTTGTTGTATTGTTATTAGTTGTATCCGTATCAGTAATCTTCTTCTGTGTTGCTGTTGCAATTCTTGCTACATGATGCTTTACCTGACCTTCAACAACTGTCTCAGTCTTTGTCTGACCTGTCTTTACTGAATAACCTTCAGGTACCTTTGTTACAGTAATCTTATACTCACCAACCTTAGCTGTATAATTACCTGTTGCATCCTTTTCAACGAACTTAGTGATCATACCATCCTTATCAGTCAGGATTTCAATCTTCTGTCCGTCCGGAGTGCTAACCTCAACTGTTGCATTTGGTACCGGCTTCTCAGTCTTCTCATCAATAACCTTGATATCAAGACCACCTGTCTTAGGTGCAATCTTTGCTACCAGCTCTGTAAGCTTATCAGCTACGACTGTACCTGTCTGTGATTCACCTGTTGTAACCTTATATCCTTCAGGAACCTTTGTTACAACATATGTAAATGTTCCAGGAAGCTGTGTATAGTTATCGAACTGATCCTTCTTTGCGTATTCCTTAACCTGTCCGTCTGAATCAGTTACAAATGTCTTTGTTACTCCATCAGGTGTTGTTATAGTAACCTCAGCACCAGGAACAACATTTCCTGTTTCCTCATCATATACTGTTATGATGATACCACCACGAGTAGTCTTAATAACTGCCTCATGACGTCCTGTATCATTCTTTGGTACTGTAACGTCAGCGCTCTCACCTGTTGTAACCTCATATCCCTTAGGAACATCAGAAACAACTACAGTGTACTCACCTTCCGGAAGTTCAGGTGTCTTTCCGTTGTTATCAACGATTTCACCCTTTTCATTTGTCTTATACTCAGTTGTATCTCCTGTTGTCTTATTTGTTACAGTTACTGTTGCATCAGGAACATCCTTACCTGACTTCTCTTCCTTTACATGAACATAAAGGTTTCCTGTAGGTACTTCTGTATAATCATTTACAAGCTCAACTGCTGCTGTACTACCCTGTGTAACTGTTGCATCCTTAGCAGATACTGAATTTTCTGAATTGAACTTGTATCCTGTTACCTTAGATGCATCTGTAACATCTTCAGCTACTGTGTACTTACCGCTTGGTACGTTGTTTATAGTAAGTGTCTCTCCTGCCTTAACTGTAAGTACTGTTTCACTGTCACTAAGCTTTCCATCAGCTGTGAGGAACTTACCATCTGAGTTCTTTACAGTTACCTTAAACTCTGTCTTTCCAGGATTATCACCTGTAAGCTTCTTAGTGATTGAAAGGCTTCCGATATCCTCAACATACTTGTTTGTAAGCTCTACTTCAGCTGTAGTAGCTCCAGTGTCTGTAAGGGCAATCTCTTCTTCAAGTTCTGCAATACTTCCGTTTGCGTCATATACGAAGCCCTTTACAGCCTTACCATCTTCCTTCTCTACTACAAGGTATCTTGCAGGACGAAGTCCTGTGATCTCAACTGATCCAACTCCTGTAGAATCGATAGGTACAAAGATGTCCTTAGCTTCATCACCAAGTTTACCATCTACACTCTGAACATACTTGTTATTCTTAAGGTTCTTAACTGTTACGTTGAAGCCATCAACTACCGGCTTATTACCTGTATTTGTCTCTACAACCTTAACAACCTTCAGTATTCCGAGCATTGGATCATCCTTAAGTACAAGGGTTCCATCCTGTCTCTGATAGCAAACTTCATCACTGAGATCAATAAGCTTAACTGAATATCCCTTATCAGCTGTTTCATCTTTCTCAACTGTGAATGTGATAGCTGTTTCAACTATGTCATATCCTGTAGGTGCAACTGTTTCCTTAAATGTGTA
>ONEC01000086.1 GCA_900316715.1 uncultured Eubacteriales bacterium | reverse complement strand
GCCACCCTATAGAGCTGCGTCATGAACTGTGACAGCTCGTCGCCTCCGATGGATCCGGAAGAGTCAATAAACGCCCATATCTCACCCAGGTCGTCATCCTTCTTTCCAATACCCGGAACGATAAGATCCATATGGATGTACTTTCTCTCCGGAGTAAAGTAAGAACTTTCATCATCTTCCTTCTCCTGAAGAAAATCATAAAGGAGCTTGCGCCATGGAAGCTTCTTTGTGGCCACCAGCTGCATAATTTCCCGGGGAAGATACAGACTTTCCTCCCCACCTCTGCGTTTCATGGCCTCCTGGATCATTGCTTTAACCATTTTGGATGTAGATTCTGATTCCTCCTCAGACAGCTTATCCGGAGCATCCAGATCCTTTATGGGATTATCATATTCCCTCTTATCTATGAGAATGCATCCGTCCTTCGTAGATTTGATCTTCTGATTTATCATAGTATCATAGAGTTTCTCAGTATAATCCTGTCGGTATCTGATATCCAGAAAGCATCCCTGGAGAGGTTTGTTAAACTTTATATAATTCGGCATCCTGTATTTAAAGGAATCCAGCCTCGAGTTGATAACCCAGTCAGCTGCGACATTCCAGATTTCAGGGTCTCTGTGACCACATCTCTTCCAATGAAGCAGCATAATATGCATAACCTCATGTAAGTAGATATAGTTACGCTCGCCCTCGGAGAGATCTCTGAAGAAATTCGGATTATACCTGATATTCCTGCCATTGGTACAGGCCGTCGGGATATTCTTATCCTCTATCAGAGGAATCTTAAGCATGATATCACCGTAGAAAGGATATGCACGCATCATATCCATTTTGAACTTTGTAAGTCCCAGACGTATACCCTCATCCGAATCCGGTATAATTTCTGTAACCTTCGCCTTCACCTTCTCAATCGTAGAAGGCTTCTTCGGAGGTGCAGGCTTCTGCGTCACGGTTACATTATTGCTGACGTCCGGCTTAGGAGGCTCTGCTTGTGTACTTGTCTGCTGTGCGCCGGTCTGGTTCTGCTGCGTCCCAGTGCTCTGGTTCCGCTGCTCCATGGTCTTCGACGCTTCTTCCATAGTCTTCGTTATCTCGTCGATTCCCTTTATGATATCCTTCGCGGTTATCTCTATTAACTTTTTAAAAATGTCTGATAACATACCCACCTTGCGACACTTTAACTAAGTATCATTGAAAATTTATACTTAACCGCAACCGCCGTCGCAGTTTCCTTATCTACCTGATTTCCCTCTTCGTCAACTATATAGTCCAGCCAGTCCACAACCTGATACTCGCACTCTTCATCGTACGGATTAATATAATGGTCATAATAAACATAATAATTCCTGCCCCTATAGACCACCTTCTTATATCCGCCATAGAAAGCATATCCCAGTCTCACCTGAAATGTTAAGGACACCATTCCGTTAATCTCCGTGACTGCCTTAGTGTCAAATTCTGTAATGATGATCCCCGGTGTATGTATAACCTTATTAAGCTGTATCTGTCTGTTATGAAGCCTCTCACTCTTTTCATCATATATAGGCCTTGGTCTGTTCTTTGCTACAAAGCGGCTCATAAGAACTCTGAAGTCAGTCCTATTATCCTCCGGCGTCTGCCACAGGATAGGTACACCCTGAAATGAATACTCAGTAATCTGGCCTGTTCTGCCATTCTCATTTTTTCCCTTATAGTAAAATAAAGCCAGCATATCTCTTTCAAGATTCTTTGGTGGCTTAAATCTGCCAAAGCCTTTATATATCTCAGAAAATTCCGGCATGATCCTATGTTCCGCTGTCAGCATTCTTCTCTGTCCTGTACTATACATCGGGATACTGTTATTCCAGAGCAGGTTAAAATCTTCTCTTGAAACAAGCCTCTTAAGATATATATCCGGTGGAAACTTATTGGTTCCTCGTTTGGTATCAAATGAATCGCTTCCCAGAACCTTGAGGCTTTCCGGCAGAATCAGCTTCTCCAGGTTATCAGTTCCTGCGAAGGCTTCAGCACCTATCTCCGTAATACCTTCGGATATAATAATGGTCTTCACATTCTTACCAACAAATAATCCATTAGCAATACGTTTTATCCTGTGGCCGTTTACCTCAGGCGGAATGACCAGAGTTTCCTCAGGATTAGTGATGGTAAGCAGAGTCTCATCCAGAATGGCATATTTATCATCTATATAACTATCCATCTTTAACATCTGCGGCTCTCTCTTTCTTTTCTGTCACGGTATTCTCTAAGAGCAGTTGCCAGTTCATCCATAGAGACTACGTCACCATTCTTACTTTTTCCAAGATTTGACATTTCAAAGGAAGCATCGCAGAGATCGCCTACCAGCTTTATATACTTCGCGTCCGCTTCATCCCGCTCAAGTATCCTCATAAGTTCCCACAGAGTAAGATTTATACTGCGCTGTGTTCCGCTAGCTATTATTCTCGATATAAATGCCAGGAGTTCTTCTTCTGTCATGATCATATCCTTTCATCGAATCAGTGCAGACGTGCAATGCACTCTACAACTCTATTATAACCTCAGAACTGCTGCTGTATCCGGTCTGCAGTCTGTTATCCGCTGTATATACCAGGCCTCTCGAGTATTCCGGCCTCGCAAGTCCCGTCTCTCTTCCATAGAAATGCATGATGCGTCCTGATTTAGTGGCATACATGGCATCCGTACAATGGCAGAACTCAAAATCCCTAAAACATTTCCTGAAGAGGAAGTCCGGATCACTCCTGTCAAAGAGCTCCCTATAGGAAACCGCTCTCTCTGCCACATAGGAGTTCACAGGCATCGGAGTTATGAATCCCACCTTAGGAACCCCGACTCTGTCTGAAAATTCCAAATATTTCTTTATCTCTTCCTTAGTTCCTATGCCATCTTTAAAAAGAAGGCAGTTAAACACAAAGAGCTTCTTATCGTATAAACCCTGTGTCAGCTCAGTAAGCTCAGCTTCTGTCGGTATCGGGAGACTATCTTCAATAAGAGCACTCCCCCCACAGAAGTAAAGTCTATTTTTATCATCATCATAGTGATGCCTGCTTATATGAATGGCATCTATGAATGGGTACTTAGCTATTCTATCGATATCTCTCAGTCCTGAACCGTTTGTATTTATGCTTATCTCAAACTCAAGGCCGAAGATCTCAAATATCATTTCAACTATCTCATTAAGAAGCACTATATCCGTAAAGGGTTCTCCGCCTGTAATGGATATACCGCTCAGGGCGTCCTTACTATGGAATTCCTCCAAAACTCTGCGCAGCTTCTCTATATCAAGAAATGTCCTGATGCCCGTAACATCCCTTGCCGAACAGAATGGGCATACGGCCGGACAATAACCGGTCGGACATATGGACAGTCTTATCTGGAGAGGCTCCGGCTTTTCTTCGTATGGGTCACCGTTTCTGCAGCAGCCATAATTCTTAACAGGAACACTCTTTCCGAAAATATTCAGTTCTCTGGATACCTTGATATTTTCCATTTCATAAACCCCTTAAAGCCATATTATACCACGATTCACTTAACGCCCGATACCCAATCTTAATCGAAATTTAAGCTTTACTTTACAACTTTTATACATTTCTGTTGTACAATGCATAGAGCAAATCAATTGGAGGAATATAAATGTCACTCAAAAACTCAAAACGAATCTTGCTTACAACATTATTATCTGCAATGTTTGCCGGTACACTCTGCAGCTGTGGAACAGACGGCTTAAACGGCGATTGGAAGAAGGAGAAATCCCCGACTCCGGAAGCCGCTTCAATAAACATTGAAGCAGAAACACAGGCAGTTACCGAATCAACCACAACCAAGATATCAGAGAGTACTACTGCAGCCGCTACTGAGGCAACTACCGAAGCCGCTTCTGTTGATTCAAAAACAGATGAAAACAAATCTGTAGAGACAACCCCTGATGAAAAGAAATCAGCCGGTTCAGAATCTGCCGAGGATAAGTCATCTGATTCCATGACAGGAACTGACTACAGCGTCTGCTCTAACTTCGATGAAGAAACAGTTGAAAGCTTCGCAGCAGCTGTACAGCTTGCCGTAGCCAACGAAGAATGGGCTGATCTTGCAGAACTTATAGAATATCCGATAACTATCGATGATATAGAATATAACGATACAGAATCATTTCTTAAAGCCGTTGACGGGTTTGGTGTTTCTCATGAATTTAAGGAAGCCATCCTCGAAACCGATACCAGAGAGCTCTTTGCCAGAGACATCGGTATCATGATGGGAAACGGTGAAATCTGGATAAATGACAGACAGGACGGTTCAAACTTAGGTATTACTTCACTTAATTTTTTCTTTTCACAACATGACAAACAATAGTTAATGAACCGTCAAAAACCCGGATACTATAACCACAGTAGTATCCGGGATTTATTTTGTTCTTATTCAGTTTATACAGTCATAAGTATCGCTCTGCATGGAGCTCCGTCAGCTCCTCCAAGATTAATAGGAGCGGCATTCAGCATATATACGCCTTCCGGTACTTCTCCTAGTCTTATACCTTCCAGCAGAACCACCTCAGCTCCCAGCATAATATGATGCACTGCCATAGGAGCATCAAGAGGTCCGACAGTCTGAGATTCGTTGCCAAACAGGAGGATTCCGGCGTCTGCAAACACCTGTGCCGCCTCTTCTGTCATAACAGCCTCACCCTTTACAAGGATTCTCTTAAAAGCATCACTGCTCGCAGCCGCCTCTCTTGCCGCAGCGAGGATACGCTCTGCATCTGAAGCAGTGATATCGCCTGTATGTTCAGCAACATAGGCATATCCGATAAATCTCTCCAGCGCCACCTCATCGATCTTCTTACCTTCATCTATGAAATGAAACGGCGCATCTACATGAGTTCCATTATGTGCACACATCTTAAATGCAGTAAGATTGCATATTGCTCCCTCACTCTTCTTCAGCATCACAAATCGCTCCGGAGACGGATCTCCCGGATATACTGCACAGCCAAATACCTCCTGTGAAATATCGTAAATCTTCATAGTAATCCCTTTCTCTTAACCCCTGCGGCGTGTCTCTGCCGGACATTTGTGCGGCATGAACGGTCCGTACTGACATTACTGCTGTTTTATATACTCTATCGCTTCATCAAGGACCATATCGTCATTTGGATGTTCAAAGAATTCTATAGCCTCTTCCTTCGTATATGTTATCTGATGATCCAGCTTAAGACGGGATACACGGTTACCCTTTGTATCAACTATCGGCAGATTACTGTCATCCACCGTCGGTGTTATCGGGAATCTCAGTTCGTATTTGCTGTCTGAAAGCACCACCGAACCACCGGTACCCTGTGCATTCCCCCAGGTACCTGTATTACCGATAACAGTAACATTTGGGCTTCCCTTGAGGTAATGAACTATTTCTTCTCCTGCACTGCAGGTCTGGCCATTAACCAGAACCACGATAGGAATATCGTTATACTTTGCCCTGTTCTCATGCCTGGCTCTTATAAGAACCTTATAATCGCCGTCCTTATATATTGCGAGATTATAGGATAACGGATTGGCTGTAAAGAGGGACGCAATGGTCCTGGACTCAAAGCCGTTGCCGCCATCATTATTTCTAACGTCAATGATTATTCGGTCCATACCGTTCTTTCGCATTTCCGAAAGACGGCTGTCTAAGTCGTCATACATTTCCTGTGAGAACCCGCTTATAGCGGACCTTGCCACAAACATCGGATCTGTAGAATACTCCTCTTCGTTAACTCTGAGGTACCCTACATTTTCATCCAGCATCCTTGTGGAATAATTGTCGCCCAGTATAACGTTATCACCGAAAAGTGTACGAAGGACTTCCGTTCTTCTATCTATATACTCGCCGCGTCCGTCCAGCATGGCGGTTTCTTCGTGGCCCATGTCATTGATATAGCCTACGCTGAGCCTGTTGCCGCCCTGACCCGCCAGGAATATAGGCTGAGCAATATATATATTTTCCTTTGTCTGAAATGAATAGTTTCTGTCCAGGCATTTCACCTTGTCTGCCGCCTGATTTACCGGAACGCCATTCCACTTGGTTATAACGGTTCCGTTATGGATGCCCTTCTTATAGCAGTCAGCTTCCTTGTCTACGCATATGGCGATTATCTGACCTTCCTCAGTCCTGAAGAGTGAGAAGCCGTAGTCGTTACCGGCATAGCGTTCCATAGCCGCATCTCTCTTACCTGAATTGCCTCTGACAGTCACATGACCGTCGCCGAATTCATACTTCAGCTCATAGAGGGCGATTATGTAGTCAAGCTCATCTCCGCGCTTCTCGGCATCCTTTACCTTCGGGATCAGCTCATTTCTTATCTTATCGTAATCAATGTCCTTCCACTCATTTAAGACATAATACTTCTCCATGGTATCTATGGCACCCTCAAAGGACTCCGTCCATCCATAATGAGAGTAATTGGTAACATTCGGTCTCAGCCAGACTGCCCATATGGAAAGAATGCTGAGGAAAAGTATTATCACTGTCGTCACCGACAGGATGATGGTATACGCCTTGAAGGACCGCTTCAGAAGCATTGCCAGTCCCCAGAGTGCGATAAGAAGAGACACGATACCAAAGGCAACGTATCTCATAATGGTAAGCTCTGCATCACCTCTATAGCCTTCCTTTAGCAGGAATAAGCCAAAGAATAAAAGAGGCACACAGCAGAGCCCTGCCCAAAGCCGTATATGTTTTTTTAGAAAATGATGCAGTACTATCAGTACTATAATCGCAGAAACATAGAACAGATATAGGAACTGCATCGTTTTGTCCATCTGATATATTAAACCATATATAATTTTCAAATTAATCTGCTCCTTTAGTCAGCCACGCGGCTTTCTCCGGTTAGATAATTGATCTCTATGCCCGGCTGAACATTATAGATAAAGACGTGAAATGAGAGGCTCTTTCCACTATCTTCCACGGAATACGCTTCCATCTCAACACCACGGGCCACAAGCTCTGCGTCCTTAAAATATGGTGTTACTCTATACAGAACATGCTTATATTCCCCATTCCTGTCAGGAGTATCCTCATCATAGAGATACTGAGCCACCTGATTCTCATAAGGAAGCATAAGTTCTGAATTGAAGTAACGAGTGCCTGTGATGAGGTTCTCCGGGTTTGCATTCTGTCCCGTAAACATAAATGCTATAAGATGGCAGCGGTTATAGAGATAAGGCGGTTCTGAATTAACAATGCCCGGGTATTTCTCCTGATTCCATCCGGAGGGACGTATATCCCCAATATCTCCCCTTTCCTCCGTCGGCATCATGGAATAATCAAGTCTGGCTATAGCCGGACCGCATCTTCCCAGAGCATCCAGACTGCTGTAATTCTCACCTGTTATACTCTCTATCTCCTCAGCTGTAAAGCCCGGCTTGTTGTCATTTAGTATTATAACATCTGTGCCGCTGTAATCAGGAATACCTTCCACTGATTCAGCTTCCGCCGACTGCCGCCTCTCAAACCAATGATTCTTTACGGCAAACAGCGCCAGAACTCCCAGAACAGCCAGAAAAACTATAATAACTATCCCTGCGAGGATCTTACGTTTCTTGTCTGTATCCAACAATATATTCCCCTTTAAAGATGTAAGCCTTTACTGAAGAGCTTCAGTAATAGCCTGAGAAAACTGATCTGCGCATGAAGTCTGTCTGAAACCACAGGTGTTTCCTGCCAGAATGCATGCTATCTCTTCAGCTTCCTTACCCTCAACCAGTCGTCCGATAGCCTTAAGATTACCGTTGCAGCCACCAACAAAAGCTACGTTGTGAAGCTTCTTCTCATCATCCAGATCAAAATCTATCTGCATAGAGCAAACGCCCTTTGGTTTAAAAGTTACATGTTTCATGGTTTAGTCCTCCATTATCTATATCTTTATAATTATATTCTTATCGGAAATACCTATTATAATCCCCGGATACTTTGATTCCCTAGGAAGAAGACATATATCAAATCTACCGTCTCCCGACTCACGATTCGATTTTATCTTATATTGGTTATCCATCAATGCTATCAGCCCTAATATCAAACCATGATAAAATCCTTCTGCACCGGCATCATAAAAGCTCATTGATCTATCCATATATTCAGCTATAGCTGTCTGAAGTTTTTTATGATCATTAATATATAAACTCTCAGCTATCTTATTAGCTGTTGTTCTTGTTACCATTCCCGTCTGCATAAAATGAGATAAAATCTCATTCTTGTATACTGCAGAGATTTCTTTATTAGGTATACAAACTTCACATAGATATGATCCATCCGGCTGAAGTTCTTTACTTGGTGCTTTTAAATATCCTGCAACAAGAAGAAGGCTATAAATATTAGCAGGGTCCTCAGAAAGCGATCTGTATATCACGTTCTGATCAATTCTGGCAACAACGCATTCTCCCTGCAGGAGAGAATACAATCTCTCAGTAATATCGTCTGTAGCCACTTGCATAACATCTTCAAGTATTTCATTTCTACCAGTATTTACCCAATATGCCTGTGGTATACAGCCCTTTGATATATAGTTTATTACCGACCAAGGATTATAAATCTCTTCTTCACCAAAGATATAACCATCATACCATTCTTTAAGTTCAGATTCTTTATCCAAAGCTCCATAGTAAGTCATTAGATCATGAACTTCAGCACTTGTAAAACCAAAGAACTTATCAAACGCTTTATCCATTACAGTATTAACCGTAAGATTATTCAGGCCGCTGAAAATGCTTTCCTGTGCTATCCTGAGAATTCCTGTAAGAAAACCGAAAGATAGGTTTTTATTATCTTTAAATGCTCCTGAGAAGAAATTTCTCATAAATGATATTATCTCATCATAGAAATCCTTGGCGTATCCTTCCTGAATCGGAGTATCATATTCATCTATGATAATGATTGCCTTTTCTCCATAATGGCTTGTCAACATCTTTGAGAGTCTTTCAAGTGCCGATGTAAGATCAACTTCTGTAGCTGTTCCATCAAGAATTCTTGAAAAGTATTCTTTCTCATATTTAGCTATCTTATCACTCGATAGAAGGGCTTCATGTCTTCCATATTCTTCTTGAAGAAGACTTCTGATCTTATCTATTGTAGCCTGCCATGTATCAAATTTAACATCTTTAAATGTCAAAAAAATTACAGGGTATTTCCCTTGATGATCACGGTAAGCCTTACCACACTTCCAAATCGCTTTATCGACAAAATACTTACTTGTGTCTTCCTCTGATATTTCAAAGAAAACTCGAAGCATATCCATATTTAGAGTTTTGCCAAACCTTCTAGGTCTTGTAAACAGCGATACCAACGGCTTCTGATCAAGGAATTCCTTAATAAGCAGAGTTTTATCAACATAATAGTATTCTGCTTGAGCACGTATATAATCGGATATTCCTATCGGAAGCATCCTTCCGGTTTTAGCTGAACTATTCTTTATATATGTTCCTGATGTAACACGGCTATCAGCCGGTTTCTCAGCATCATCCGGAATCTGCCATGACTTTCCTATCTTTTGAGCTCCTGGAATCTTCCCGGACTTACAAAGATAAGTTACGGTTCGCTCAGCGACTTCCCATGTATTTGCGATTTCCTTACTACTTTTCATAAGCTTTATCTCCTATGAGTGAAGCGATATCAATCTTCCTTAGAGATATTATATGCATCATTCGGCAATATATCAATAACCATTTGATATTTTGCCGAATCATCTCGATATATTACCGAATCATTCATCTTCCGATTCAGTCACTTCAGAAATCTTTTCTCCGTGAATATCTTCGAAGAGTTTATCAAGTTCCTCCATAAGCTCATAATCAGAATGAGTGTACTTATGATATTCGTCTATTCCATAACTCTCATGCTCTAAGCCGCCCAGAGATGATGAGCCGCCCAGAGATGAATTATTATATACCATGCCATATCCCCATGGCGAGTAATCTGTCATAAAATCATCACTTTCAGGACGGTTCATAAGGCCAAGCACATTGTTCTCTTTTATAAATGCATCCAGCTTTGCCACATCTTCATCAGATACAGCATAAGTTGTCTCGACCATAGGGTCTTCCATATCATCACGATCACGGCTTATTATAACCCAGTTTCCGTTGTCATCTTTTGTAAGAGTTTCATGATGGCTTGCACCATTCATATCGCTGTAACCGGGGCTGAAGCTGTATTCAAGCAATTCGCCCACCTGTACTTCTTCAAGCGGAGCTTCTGTCATTGCCTCTGTTGTATCCCCCTGTGTCGTGCCTTCCTGTGTCGTTTCCCCTTCTTTTACCTTCTTATGCCAGAACAATATAACCACACCCCCAAT
>ONEC01000040.1 GCA_900316715.1 uncultured Eubacteriales bacterium | reverse complement strand
AGTGTTATTTTTTCATTAAGGGTGATATCGAGTATGTAATAGATGGTGTTGTCTATCCGCTGACTCCTAATGATATAGTCATCATTCCTCCGGGAATAAGTCATTTCGCCAGATCAAACGATCCCGAAAAGCCTTATCAGCGAATAGTCTTCTGGATAAGCAAAGCTTATTACGAATACTTCCGCTCCATGTCTCCCGACTTCAGCTACATCTTCAACCTTGCGGAATTCGAAAAGCGATATGTACATCATCCCGACTTTATAACCTTCAATTCGCTTCAGGCCAAGTTCTTCGATATCATTCAGGAGACAAAGCTGAATCGTTATGGCAAGGCACCTAAGATAAATGTTCAGATTGCAGATCTTCTTCTCAGCATCAACAGATTTGTATATGAGAAGGATCACCCGGCTGAGTCTTATACTCCACCTAGTCTGTACAGTAAGCTGATAACTTACATTGAGAACAATATAAAAGAGCCCATCACCATCGATGAGCTCGCACATAAATTCTATGTAAGCAAGAGTTATATATCTCATACCTTTAAAGAAAATCAGGGAGTATCGCTTCATCAATACATTATGAAGCGCCGACTCCAGCTTTTCAGGGAATCCGTGAGAGAAGGCGGAGATATAAAGTCCACATATCTGAACTGCGGTTTTAACGATTACTCAAGTTTCTACAGAGCTTTTAAGCAGGAATACGGAATATCGCCTAACACCTACAAGACGGAAACCATGAGGATAACCATGGAACACATGGTAAGCCAGCAGTCCCATGATAAAGAAAAAGATAAATAAAAATATCCCGGCTGTCCGGTGCACACCTTCTGGTGTGTCATCCGAAAGCCGGGATTTATTATACTAAAAATTACTCTTTAGAAGTCTTTACAGCCTCAGTTACTGCAGTTGCAAGACCTGCAACACTTGCAAGTTCTGAAGGAATGATAAGCTTTGTAGACTTACCATCTGCTGCTCTCTGGAATGCATCCAGCTTCTTAATTGTAAGAACCTGATCTGTAGGACATGACTCATTAAGCATTCTGATACCGTCTGCATTTGCCTGCTGTACGGCACGGATAGCTTCAGCCTGACCTTCAGCTCTCTTAATAGCTGCTTCTCTTTCTGCTTCAGCTGCAAGGATAGCTGACTGCTTTGCTGCCTCAGCTGCAAGGATAGCTGCTTCCTTATCTGCTTCTGCACGAAGAATCTTAGCTGCCTTCTCACCTTCTGATACAAGGACTGCTGACTTCTTCTCACCTTCTGCTCTGATAATCTGCTCACGTCTTTCACGCTCAGCCTTCATCTGCTTCTCCATTGATTCCTGGATAGCTGCAGGAGGCATGATGTTCTTAAGCTCTACACGGTTAACCTTGATTCCCCATGGGTCTGTAGCCTCATCGAGAGTAGCTCTCATCTTTGCATTGATTGTCTCTCTTGATGTAAGAGTCTGGTCAAGCTCAAGATCACCGATGATATTACGAAGTGTTGTCGCTGTCAGGTTTTCAATAGCAGACAGAGGATTCTCAACACCATAGCAGTAAAGCTTAGGATCAGTAATCTGGAAGAAAAGAACTGTATCAATTCTCATAGTAACGTTATCTTTTGTGATAACCGGCTGAGGAGGGAAATCCGCAACCTGCTCTTTAAGTGAAACTCTTCTTGCAACCTTTTCGAAAACCGGAATGAGAAGGTGAAGTCCAACTCCCCATGTACACTTGTATGTACCAAGATTCTCGATAACATATGCATTTGCCTGCTTAACAACTCTTATAGAGCTGCAAAGAACAATAACCGCAATTACAAGCAGAATAAAAATTATTACACCACCTGGACCCATTAGTTAATTACCTCCCTTAAATATACCTTTGTACCTTCAATGTTTACAATTTCTGCAAAGCTGTCCTTAGGAAGAACACTTCCGCTTTCTGAAACAGCCTTCCACTCTACATCACCTATCTTTACAAGACCTGTTCCTTCTGAAGCATCAACTGTTTCAAGAATCTTTACCTTCTTACCGATATTCCGGTCAAGATTGGTAGGTGCTCCCTGCGCGATCAGCTTCTTCTTGGCAATTGGTCTGCATAACAATAATAATATTGTTGATGTTACTATGAACAGAACGATCTGTACATAAGGATTAACTCCCATGTATGCAGCTATAGCCGCCACGACAGCACCACCGCAGAACCATATTGACGTAAGTCCTAAAGATACGATCTCCCATATGAGAGCAGCTGCAAAAACAATGATCCATATTGTTGCCGCTAAGTAATTAGCTGGCATATCCGCAAAAATGCCACCCAATTGTAATCACCTCCTGTTCCTTATAAATACTTTTTCCCTGTTTGATCGTTTGATCAGTCTCTGTAATAATTGATGAGGCATCCCTTCTCAATTATAGTACGCTCATCATCTGTGAGTGCACCAAGCTTAAGTGAGATTTCCTTCATACCCTTATTAACTATATAACCCTTTATAACTTCTGCCTTGTTCATAAGAGCTTCTCTTATTCCAGGAATGAAGATGTAATCATCATTCTCAAGGCCGAATGGATTATCAAGTGATATATCTACTGAATCCTCATCTATAACAAATGGGAGCATACCCCAGTTGATAAGATTTGAACGATATCTCTTTGTTGCATATTCCTTAGCAATGTTAGCCCATCCACCAAGAACCTTCTGGCATGATGCAGCCTGCTCACGAGCAGAACCATCACCCGGCTTAACAGCATAGATTGTTGTACCGAATCCTGTGTTCTCACGGCTTGCGCCCTCAAACTTCTCCTTAACAACAGGCATAACCTGCTTGATCTCAGGATAAACTTCACATGGATGCTCACCGTTCTCACGAGCAATCTCAACCGCGTGGAAAGCCTTAGCTCTTCCAACATACTCAGGATCCTTACGTGACAGAGTGAACTCTGCAAGTCCGATAGGATTTGATCTGAAGGATGATGTCTCACCTGAAGGAATAAGCTCATCTGTAGTAGTAACCGGATCTGTAATTACAGATGCAACCTTAAGAAGAAGGTTCTCTGTAAGTGCAGGCATCTCTGGCCAGTCCTTAATGTTTGGACCAAACTTGATATCTTCATCAGGCTGAGCCTTGCCCCATCCGTCATAAACTCTGTTTGCATAAATATCTTTATCAAAGAAATACTTTGGACCTGTGTATTCAACATCAAGATCAGTAGCAGGTGTAAGATATCCCTTATTAACTGCTGTAGCGGCAATACTTCTTGCATCCATAAGTGCAACACTTGATATCTGACCATTCTGGATCTTTGAACCTTCTCTGTTAGGGAAGTTACGTGTTGAATGTCTGATTGAAAGCGCTCCGTTAGCAGGTGTATCACCGGCACCAAAGCAAGGTCCGCAGAATGCAGTCTTCATAACACCACCGGCATGAAGAATCTCTGCAGCACGTCCGTTGTTGATGAGTTCCATCATGATAGGAACACTTGCAGGATATACTGAAAGTGTAAACTCATCACTTCCGATATAGTGACCCTTAAGTATATCAACAGCATCACAGATATTCTCGAATCCACCACCGGCACAGCCTGCGATGATTCCCTGCTCAACATAGAGACGTCCATCATGGATCTTATCTGTAAGCTTAAACTCTACATCACCTGTAAGCTGCTTCTTGCCGTTCTCTTCACACTCATGAAGAATGTCATAAAGATTTGCATTTAACTCTTCAATTGTATATGTGTTGCTTGGATGGAATGGAAGTGCGATCATAGGACGAACCTTTGAAAGATCCACATATACTACGCCATCATAGTAAGCAACTGATTCAGGTGCAAGTTCCTTGTAGCACTCTGATCTGAAATGAGTGTCATACCACTCCTTTGTATTCTCATCTGTAGCCCAGATAGATGAAAGACATGTTGTCTCTGTTGTCATTACATCTATACCTATACGGTAATCGCTTGAAAGCTTTGCGATTCCAGGTCCGACAAATTCCATTACCTTATTCTTAACATAACCGTTCTTGAATACAGCACCGATGATAGCAAGTGCAACGTCCTGAGGACCAACACCCTTTGCAGGTTCTCCATCAAGATAAACTGCAACAACGCCCGGACGAGCTACATCGTATGTCTTTCCGAGAAGCTGCTTAGCAAGCTCTCCACCACCTTCACCGATAGCCATAGTACCAAGAGCACCGTAACGTGTATGGCTGTCTGATCCAAGGATCATAGCTCCACACTCTGCCAGCTCTTCTCTTGCATACTGATGAATAACTGCCTGATGAGGTGGTACATAGATTCCACCATACTTCTTAGCACATGAAAGACCAAATACATGGTCATCTTCGTTGATTGTTCCACCAACTGCACAAAGTGAGTTATGGCAGTTAGTAAGTACATAAGGAATAGGGAATTCCTTAAGTCCTGAAGCTCTTGCTGTCTGGATAATACCAACGAATGTAATGTCGTGGGATGTCATCTTATCAAACTTAATCTTAAGCTGTTCTGTATCACCACTTGTATTATGCTTCTGCAGAATACGATAGCCAATAGTTCCCTTTGCTGCATCTTCCTTAGAAGTCTTTACTCCTTTAGATGCAAGTACATTTGCTGCCGAAGCGTCATCCGGCACGAGCTCACTGCCATTAAGGAGATAAGCTCCTGTCTCATAAAGTCGTATCATAGTTTCCTCCCTGAAGTTACTTAATTTCTGCTGGTGCAGATATATATAAATTATTTATTTATACTCACTTATATACTTATCGTAGTTGCTGATGCTGTCTCCTGCCGGAAGAGCTGACTTATCCTGCTCATTGATCTTGGCAAGCATACTGTTATAAGTATCTGCATCGCTGACATCATCAAGATTATCTACAAGATAAAATGTCTGTCCGCCGTAATCTGCTGTAACTACATAATTTTCAACTACAGTTGATGTAGCTTCAAATCTTGCAAGAGCATCGATATCCATCGCTACGCCACTCTCTATAGCAGATATTCTAATAACTGCATAATTCTGATCTCCGATACCATCAATGGTTCCAACGAAGATACCCTTAACTGTACCATCTGCAAATGTAAATATGTACTGAACACCTGCTAATGAATCTGAAAGGATAAGCTCAGGAATATCATTTCCATCAAAATCGTAAAGTGCAATTTTATTCGGATGAACATCCTCGTAAGTAAGATCTGCCGTTGTAAAGATAATATCTTCGGTTATCTCAGACTTAACCTCAATACCTGCATCAATTGCTGCATGAAGATTATTATCAAGATCCTCACAGAATGCCTTATAAGCCTTAGCCCATCCCGGTGCTATAAGCGCCTCTATTTCTGAAACATCTACATCATCACCATAGATACGCTTAAGCTCATTTACATAGTTCTGTGCTGTATCTGTATCTTCTGCCTGTGCAGCCTCAAGACCCTTTGCAAGTCCGTAATCTTTACCCTTAGCATAAGCTTCGTCAAGAAGGTCCTGAAGTTCCTGATTATACTTGGAGCTGTACTTCTCATCCAGAGGATTATCCATAGTTTCTTTTGCTGCATCATATGCATCAAAGTATTCCTCATCCTCGATCATAGTACTTATCTCATCAATAGCTCTCTTATAATACTTGACGAAATAAAGTTCTTCATTCAGTTCCTGAGCATAAGTATCGTCACGGAAGAAATTCTGAGCCACTTCAATGTATGCAACTATTCCGTCTTCATCTATCTCTCCATTCTGGAACTGCTCGAACTTATCTCTGAGATAAGCATCAAGACCTGAATCAATAAAGGCTGTATACTTGTCATGATCACCATCACTGTAATCATTAAGATGCTCATCACCCTTAACACTTATATCATATACTTCGTCGAACTGATCCCATATTGGAAAAATACCGTCGCTATCATTCAATACACAATCACTGAATCCCATTTCGTATATGCTGAGCAGCTGTCCTAAGTTAATGCTCTCAATATATTCAATATTCTTATTCTTATACTTTCCGATCTTCTCTACAGCGAGAATCTCTTTAAGTACTTCATCATACTTCTTCTTACCATCCACACATGCATTGGTTTCTGTAATAAGGAAGCCCTTTATCTCATCATCTACTGTATCAGCCGCAAAGAATCGAATCTTATCATAACACTCTGCAGCTTCTTCACCCTTTCCTTCAGAAAGAGCTTCAAACATCTTATTCTTATTGACTCCCGGCAGAACAAAGATGACTGTGGCAGCCGCTTCAAGGATAATAGCAATTATCGATACAATGCATATAATAAGCCATTTTTTACTCTTCATCGCTCTTCCCTCCTTTATTCCTCATCCTGCTCTGATTCACTGTCTTCTTCTGCTTCTGTATCAGATTCGCTTTCAGGCTCATCATCTGAATCAGATTCTTCTGTAGCCGCAGTAGTTACAACAGGTGTCTTAAGCTGATCTGAGGCAGCACTTCCATAATCTGTCTTTGGCATACCAAAAAGGAAATATATAACTAAAACAGCGGCAAGGCCGAGAATAGCAAGTATCATAGTTGTTAATCCGACAACCTTCATACCACCGGAGCTCTTCTTAGCTGTTTCAGGCGGCTGCGGAACTCTCATCTGCTGCATTGGACCTGAACCCGGCATCATCGGACCTGAGCCTGGCATCATTGGACCCGAACCCGGCATCATCGGACCTGAGCCTGGCATCATCGGACCTGAACCTGACATCATCGGGCCTGAACCCGGCATCATCGGGCCTGAACCCGGCATCATCTGTGCTGCTCTCGGGTCTCCGTTGAAACCTCCGTTCTGTGGATTATTCATCATCGGACCTGGTCCCGGCATTGGGCCTGAACCCGGCATTGGGCCTGAACCCGGCATTGGGCCTGAACCCGGCATCATCGGACCTGAACCCGGCATAGCTCCAGGCTGGCTCTGCTGTGTCAGCATATCTGTTGTGAGAATGGTAGTAGCCATCTCTTCCGGCTGACCAAGCATATCTGCGGTAAGCACCGTAGTTGCGGATTCTCCATTCACATCCGCACTTCCCACATCTGAAGCAGCTGCGGCTGCGGCATCTTCAATTGCACTTTTCATAACATCATCCATTGAGATGCTTTCATCCTGTGGCTTCTCATCCGGAATAACATCAAAACTTTCATTGATATTTTTTTCGTCTGCCATACCCTACTCTCCCATTTAAAACATAAACTTTGTACAACTTTTCTATAGTACCATCACTCCGATACGTCCGCAAGTTTAAATGTCGTAAGACTGTTTGCATCTATAAGCGGTTCTGTAACCACTCTGCTGGCCTGCCTCTCCACACATCTCTCAAAGAAATTTCTTACCTCTCTTGCATTTGCGAAATTATCTCCATGATGCTGTGATATATCATCCAGGAATTTCTTAACATGATCATCTGCTTCTTTATCCAGAACATAATCATGAGATTCCGCCATATCAATAAATATCTTATACATTTCTTCACCGGTGTAATCCGGGAATTCAATAAACTTATTAAATCTGGACTTAAGTCCCGGGTTGGAGTTTACAAACTTCTCCATTTCCTTTGTATATCCGGCAACTATAACAACCAGATCATCTCTGTTATCTTCCATTCTCTTAAGGAGTGTATCTATTGCTTCCTGACCGAAATCTTCTCCTTCTTTTCCGCCTGCAAGAGTATATGCCTCATCTATGAAAAGCACGCCTCCCATGGCACTGTCGATAACTTCAGATGTCTTGATAGCTGTCTGGCCTACATAACCTTCTACAAGTCCTGATCTGTCAACCTCTATCAGCTGTCCTCTTGATACTACTCCAAGCTGATAGTATATTCTGGCCAGAAGTCTGGCAACAGTGGTCTTACCTGTTCCGGGATTACCGGAGAATACCAGATGCAGTGATATATCCGGAGTCTTAAGTCCGAGCTTATCACGCATAGTTTTTACCTTAATAAGATTAACAAGACTTGCAAGACTTGTCTTAACCTTTTCAAGACCTACCAGATTGTCCAGCTCTTCCTGCAGTTCTTCAAGCGACTTCTCGTTCTTAGGAGAACCCGGTGCCACATCTTCGCCTCTGTCACGCAGACCGCCTCCCATAGATACGGAACCTCCGCTGAGTCCTGAATTCCTGTTTATTCCTGTTCCAAAAGACATTCTGTCCGGCTGCGGATCATAACCCCTGTCTCTATCTCTGCCGGCATAGAAGCTGACCTTCTCTCTATCTTCATTCACTGTCTCTGAACCACATACATTATAATTCTTGATAAATGCATTCATCATATTTATATAGCGGGTAAGACGGTCTGCTTCTCTGTCGCTTATTCCTCCATATGCGATAAACTCAACGCCTGCGTCATTAAAGCATCCAACGAGATATTTAGATAAGGATATTCCATATCCGGTTCTCTTAGACATCGGAGATGTATCATCTGCTACAAAGTACATAAGAGACTGTGGTATAGATGTAAGAAACATTTCTTCTTTACATCTGTCCATAACAAATCTTTTAAAATTATCTACGGTGATGATAATGCCGAGATTACGGTTGATGAATTCCACCTGTTTCTCAATCTCTTCACTATTATGGTCATACAGAAAACCAAAAAAAGTCAGCATATCATCCTTTAGCTGATTTCTAAGTGAAAGCCTTGCATTTGCCGGATATTTGCTGTTTGGATTGGTAGCAATACTATCCGCATACTCAAGGCATGTATTTATCATTCGTCTTATATCTTTAGTAACCATAGTTTCACCATTCTATAAGTTTTTCAGTATTTATATATTATACCCTTCCTCATACCTACTTTTCAATAGCTGTGATTTTTTCATTGCATACCCCGTTTTGACAAAATTTCTTGTTTTTTTATAAAATTTCCTTAAAATTTCTTTACATTTGAAAAATATCTGATATACTATAAAAACTGTGCGTTATAAAAGTTATAAAAAGGAAGAAAAAGCAATGGGAAAACATGTTGAAATCAGATGGCACGGACGTGGTGGCCAGGGTGCAAAGACCGCTGCCCTTCTGCTTGCCGACGTAGCATTTAACACCGGAATGTATGTTCAGGGATTCCCTGAATATGGTCCTGAAAGAATGGGCGCTCCTATTACAGCCTACAATCGTCTTTCAGATACTGAAATAAGAAATCATTCCAACATTTATAATCCTGAATATGTAGTAGTAGTTGATGAAACTCTGCTTCATACAGTAGACGTGACTAAGGGTCTGTCTCCTGAAGGCGGTATCATTATCAATACAAATAAGAATAAGGAAGAGATCATTCCACTTCTTAAAGGATATGAGGGAAAAGTTTATACTATCGATGCTCGTACCATTTCCATGGAAACACTTGGAAAATATTTCCCTAACTCACCTATGCTCGCAGCTGTTGTAAAGGTAACAGGAATCATGTCACAGCAGGATTTCCTTGAGCAGATGCGTACCTCATACCAGCATAAATTCGCTAAGAAGCCTGAAGTTATCGACGGTAACATGGCTGCTCTTGAGCGCGCTTTTCAGGAGGTAAAATAATATGGCTAATAATGTAAAAACAGATATATTCGCAGTTACAGAAACTGCACCTTATACAAGCATGACACCTGGTAACGCTGTTGCCGGCGGTGGTGGTGCAAGAAACTTCAAGACAGGTGAGTGGCGTACTTCTACTCCTGTTATTGACTGGGATAAGTGCAATCAGTGCCTTATGTGTGCACCTATGTGTCCTGACAGCTCAATTCCTGTAGAGGATGGAAAGCGTCTTGACTTCGATCTGGATCACTGCAAGGGATGCGGCATCTGTGTTGGTGCCTGCAATTTCGGCGCTATTACTATGAAGGAGGGTCTGTAATATGTCATCAAAGAGAGACAGAATGTCAGGTAACGAGGCAGTTGCACTCGCTATAAAGCAGGTTAACCCTGACGTAATGCCTGCATTTCCTATCACACCATCAACAGAACTTCCACAGATTGTATCAACATACATTTCTAACGGAGATATAGATACAGAGTTTATTCCTGTTGAGTCAGAGCACAGCTCAATGAGCGCAACAATCGGTGCTTCTGCAGCAGGTGCCAGAGCTCTTACAGCTACTTCATCAGCAGGTCTCGCATTCATGTGGGAAGAGCTTTATGTAGCTTCATCATTCAGACTTCCTATAGTTCTTTGTCTTGTTAACCGTGCTCTTACAGGACCTCTTAACATCAACTGCGATCACAGTGATGCAATGGGTGCAAGAGATTCAGGCTGGATGCAGGTTTTCGCTGAGACAAATCAGGAAGCTTATGATAACTTCATCATGTCTTACAGAGTAACAGAGCATCCGGATGTAATGCTTCCTATGATGGTATGTTACGACGGTTTCATCACAAGCCACGCTGTAATGAATATTGAAACTATTGATACATCAACAGTAAGAGATTTCGTAGGTACTTACAAGCCGGACAACTTCCTTCTCAACAAGGATATGCCATACGCCGTAGGTCCTTATGCAAACTCTCCATTCTATATGGAAACAAAGTACAATCAGGTAGAAGCCATGAGACGTGCTAAGAAGGTTATCCTTGATGTATGTGCTGAATTCGAGAAGATTTCCGGACGTAAGTACGGTCTCTTCGAAGAGTACAAGATGGAGGATGCTGAGTACGCTGTAGTAATCATGGGTTCTGCAGCAGGTACAACAAAGGATGCCGTAGATGATCTCCGTGCTAAGGGCATCAAGGCCGGTATGATCAAGATTCGTGTTCTTCGTCCATTCCCTGGAGAAGAGCTTGCTGCTGCTCTTAAGAACTGCAAGGCAGTTGCTGTTATGGACAGAGCTGAGAACTACTCAACCATGAACGGTCCTGTAGGCTCAGAACTTAAGGCTGCTATGTACGATGCAGGTCTCAACATTCCTGTACTTAACTACTACTACGGTCTCGGTGGACGTGATTACACTGTAGAAGAAGCTGAAGTAGTTTATAACGATCTTAGTACACTTGCTGACGGTTCAGCTAAGCCTGAGCAGTTCCAGTACTTAGGTCTCAGAAAGTAAGGAGGTTCGGACGAAATGGCATATAATCTTAAAGAAGTAATGAATAAGCCGGAGCGTCTTACTCCGGGTCACAGACTCTGCGCCGGATGTGGTGCAGCTATCGCAGCCAGAACAGTTCTCAGAGCTCTTAAAGAGGATGATAAGGCTGTTATCGGAAATGCAACAGGCTGTCTTGAGGTTTCAACTTTCATGTACCCTTATACAGCTTATGAAGATAGTTATATACATAACGCTTTCGCATGTGCAGGCGCTACTCTTTCAGGAGTTGAAACTGCTTACAATGCACTTAAGAAGCGTGGAAGAATTGACGAGGATGTAGAGTACAAGTTCATCACTTTCGGTGGTGACGGTGGTACATATGATATCGGTTTCCAGTCACTTTCAGGTGCTATGGAGCGTGGACATGATATGGTTTATGTTTGCTACGATAATGGTGCATACATGAACACAGGTATCCAGAGATCATCAGCTACACCTAGATTTGCTGATACTACTACAACTCCCGTAGGAAGCCAGTCAAACGGTAAGATGCAGTCACGTAAGGATCTTGCATCTATCATGGCTGCTCACAACATTCCATATGTTGGACAGTCAACATTCCTTCTCGGAATGAAGGATCTGTATGAGAAGGCTGAAAAGGCTATCTATACACCTGGTCCTGCTTTCCTTAACATCATGGCTCCATGTCCAAGAGGATGGCGTTTTGATGCTTCAGATATGGTTAAGATCTGTAAGCTCGCAGTAGACACATGCTACTGGCCACTCTTCGAGGTAGTCGATGGAAAGTGGATCCTCAGCTACAAGCCTAAGAACAAGCTTCCACTTGAGGACTTCCTTAAGCCACAGGGACGTTTCAAGCATCTCTTCAAGAAGGGCAACGAAAACCTTATTGAAGAGTTCCAGGCAGAGGTTGACCGCCGTTGGGAAGAACTCCTTGCTAAGTGTGAAAATGCGTAAGCAACTATAATATAGACTACTAAGGTACGTCGTAATAAGACGCGCCAAAGTAACCACCCCGAGATCACACAATTAAATGGTGACTCGGGGTGGTTCTTTGTCCCGTCCCAAATTACGCCTGTATCTTATGGCTATATCGCGAGACAAGGCAAGGAATCCCTTCGAGTCACCATTATATTGTGTGATCTCGAAGGGATTACCTTGACTTGTCGTATCCGATTTTACTTTATGTTAACTCTTGCGAAGTTCCTATATATTCGGTAAAATTAAATGTTAGGTATCGTTAACACTCAAGGAGTAATATTGCTATGGCATATGTTGAATTTCAGGATGTAAAGAAAATATATAAGAGCGGCGAGGTTGAGATTCCTGCTCTGTCCGGTGCCACCTTCTCTATTGAAAAGGGTGAATTCTGTGTAATCGTAGGTGCCTCCGGTGCAGGAAAAACCACAATACTCAACATTCTCGGCGGTATGGATACTCTGACCACCGGCCATGTTCTGATAGATGGCAGTGATATTTCTGCTTATAACAAGAAGCAGCTTACCACCTATCGCAGGTATGATGTGGGATTCGTCTTCCAGTTCTATAATCTGGTGCAGAATCTTACCGCACTGGAGAATGTGGAGCTGGCTGTCCAGATATGCAAGGATCCTCTTCCACCTGCTGAAGTCCTTGCTGAAGTAGGTCTGGCTGAACGTATGAAGAACTTTCCTTCGCAGCTTTCCGGCGGTGAACAGCAGCGTGTAGCCATCGCCCGCGCCCTGGCTAAGAATCCTAAGCTTCTTCTCTGTGATGAACCTACGGGAGCTCTTGATTATAACACCGGTAAACAGGTTCTTCAGATACTTCAGGACACCTGTCGTAAAACAGGAACCACAGTAATTGTCATAACCCATAACTCTGCCCTTACTGCAATGGCAGACAGGATAATCACGGTAAAAAGCGGCCGCATTGAGAAGGAATATCTGAATCCGGACCGCGTAGATATAGCAGATATTGAATGGTAATAGATACTATTATTTGAAAGAATATGAAAACACGTACCCGTAAAAAATCTTTAAATAAAACCATCTTCCGGGATATAAAAGGATCCTTCGGTCGTTTCTTTGCGATATTTGCAATCATCGCACTGGGAGTCGGCTTTTTTTCGGGTGTCAAAATTACAACTCCTATCCTTATAAATACCATTGATAACCTTTATAAAGAAAAATCTTTATACGATTATAAGCTGGTATCTACTCTTGGATGGGAAGATAAGGATGTTGAAAATGTCAAAAAGAGGAAGGACGTGGAATATGCAGAAGGCGCATTCCAGTACGACGTCCAGTGTCTGGATAACGAGGGAAAGGATCTGGTATTTAAAGCCTACTCTCTTACAGATAATGTAAACGGACTTATGCTGAGGGAAGGACGTCTTCCTGAAAATTCTTCAGAAGTCCTTATAGATAACACTAATCGAAGCGGTTTCTCCATCGGAGATACCATGAGGCTGTCTCCATCAAACGATGAAGAAATCTTTGATCATTTCACTAATACCGAATATACCGTCGTAGGCTTTGCGGATTCCGTATTATATATAAACTTTGAACGTGGAAGCACTTCTCTCGGTAACGGAGTTGTTAACGGCTTCATATACTTAACCAAGGATGGTTTTGCTGAAGACGTCTATACTGAAATATATGTAAAACTCCATGACGACTCACTTCTATATTCTGATGAATATAAAAATGAAATGGATGATATAAGACCTGAATGGGAAGATGCGGCAGACAGTGCAGCTGAGGACAGATACGACCGTATATATTCTGAAGCCGCAGAAGAAATAGCCGATGCCCGTGAAACCCTTTCAGAAGAAAAGGCTGACGCAGAAAAAGAACTGGCTGATGCAAAGAAAGAACTGGACGACGGAAAAGCCGAACTGGAGGATGCCGCTTCAGAGATTGAAGACGGCGAACAGGAACTGGCTGATGCTTCTTCAAGACTCAGCAGTGCCAAGCGCACACTCGATAGTTCCAAGTCCCAGCTTAATACAGCCAGGACCACTCTTGATGATTCTAAGGAACAGCTGGACAGTTCAAAGAGTACACTCGACAGTTCCGCCAGAGAACTCAGTTCTGCCAAGGAAACCCTCGATGCCTCCCTTACACAGCTGACAGAATCAAAAGCCGTGCTGGACGCTTCAAAAATCGAGCTTGATAAGAATGAAGCACTCCTTAATTCAACCAGACAGGAGCTCGACTCTGCCAAGGCTGAACTTGATGCCGCTAAGACGGAACTCGATGCCGGCAAGGCGGAACTTGATGCACGAAAAGCTCAGCTTGATGAAGCCGGGGCCACACTTGCAGGATCAGATTCTGAGTTAACTGCCCAGGAAGCTGCTATGGCCGAAGCCGAAGCAAATCTTGCAGCAGCCGAAGAGTTTGGGCTTATGGATGAAGAAACCCTTGCAGCAAAGAAAGCAGAACTTGCCGCCGGCAAGGATGCACTTATAGCAGCCAGAGCTCAGTATAACGCAGGATATAATCAGTACACTGAAGGGCTTGCAGCCTGGAAAGAAGGGCTTGCTCAGTGGGAAGCAGGCAAGGCTCAGTATGAAACTGGACTTGCTCAGTGGGAAGCCGGTAAGTCTCAGTATGAAGCCGGGCTCACTCAGTGGAAAGCAGGCAAGGCTCAGTATGAAGCAGGACTTGCTCAGTGGGAAGCAGGTAAAGCCCAGTATGAAAACGGTCTCGCTCAGTGGGGCGCAGGAAAAGCTCAGTATGACGCAGGGCTCGCTCAGTGGAATGAGGGTTATGCCCAATACGAGAACGGTCTCGCTCAATATGAAAGCGGACTTGCAAAGTGGCAGTCCGGAAAGGCTGAATATAACAGAGGCCTTGCTGAATATAATAAAGGTGTCAAGGAACTTGAGGACGGCAAAGCTGAATACGAAGATGGTCTCAAAGAGTATGAGGACGGCCTGAAAGAATACGAAGACGGTGTCAAGGAATTCAATGAAAAGATAGCCGATGCCGAAAAAGAGATAGATGATGCAGAGAAAGAACTTAACGATCTGGAAAAGCCGGATACCTATGTTCTTGAAAGAAATACAAACATCGCCTACTCCTGCTTTGAGAGCGATTCGGCCATTGTAGGACAGGTTGCAAGAATCTTTCCTATCTTCTTTATTCTGGTTGCTGCACTTGTATGCATGACTACCATGACCCGTATGGTCGAGGAACAGCGAGGACAGATAGGCACCCTCAAAGCTCTCGGTTACAGTAACGGTGATATCATCAAAAAGTTTACTATATATTCCGGAACAGCCGCCCTTCTGGGCTGTGTATCCGGCTATGCGGTATGTATATTCATCTTCCCGTATTTCATATGGATTGCATATCAGATGATGTATATAAGCATCCCTCTGATATACATTTTCAACTGGAAGCTGGCCGCCATATCGCTGGTTGTATCAATTGCATGTTCCATCGGAACAACTCTCGTATCCTGCCGCTACGAGCTTTCAGAGTCTGCAGCAAGTCTTATGCGTCCAAAAGCTCCAAAGCCGGGTAAAAGAGTTTTCCTTGAAAACATACCTTTCATATGGAACCGCATGAAGTTCCTGCACAAGGTATCGATACGAAATATCTTCCGTTATAAGAGACGTTTCTTCATGATGATCCTGGGAATCAGCGGATGTACTGCCCTGCTTCTTACAGGCTATGGCATGAAGGATTCTGTGGCCGGCTTTGCAGAGGCTCAGTACGATGAGATACAGACAGCCGATATAGAGGTTACATTTAAAAACAGCAATGGTGATATAGCACCTCAGGATATAGTGGATATTCTGGATGAAGATTCCGCTGAGTATATGATGATCCACTCTGCAGCATGGGACCTTCTCTATAAGGACTCGGTTAAGGGTGTATCCCTTATTGCTCCGGGACTTTCATCTGATACAGATCCGGAACTCTATTCCGCCGGAGGTAAATATAACGGTGACTTAAGCCATTTCTTCAAACTGGCTGATGAGGAAGGAAATCTTCTTCCGGCTCCATCTTCCGGTGAAGCACTTATAAGCATAAGTCTTTCAAAAAGATATGGTATCAAAGAAGGCGACAGCATCACCCTTCGTGATGAGGACATGAATGAGATACCTGCAGTTGTTACAGGCATTTTCGTAAATCATGTTTATAACTATGTATTCGTATCACCTGATGATCTTAAGAACGACATCAACGGTGCATATGTAAATTATCCGGAAGGCGCTGATATCCACAAGATGCAGAGCCGTCTCTCAGATTTAGAGAATACAGTTTACGTTACAGTCTTCGAAGACTTTAAGACCAGAATGTCGAAAATGATGTCCAGTCTGGACTACATCGTTCTTATAGTCATCATCAGTGCTGCAGGTCTTGCCTTCGTTGTTCTGTATAATCTGACCAACATAAATATAACTGAGCGTATCCGCGAGATAGCCACCATCAAAGTTCTTGGTTTTTATCCCGGCGAAACCGCCCAGTATGTATTTAGAGAAAATATAGTTCTTACATTCTTCGGAATGCTTGTGGGCCTCGGGCTCGGCATACTGCTTCACCGCTTTGTAATGGCCCAGATTGTTGTAGATATGGTCTACTTTAAACAGGAGATAAAACCTATGAGCTATCTTTACGCCATAGTTCTTACATTCCTGTTTACGTTCCTGGTCAACCTCGTTATGAGAAGAAAACTGGAACACATCAACATGGCTGAATCACTTAAGTCTGTTGAATAAAACAATATATATTCTTTCACTGTTTTTCTTAGGTTTATCAAATGTGAAAGCATCATAGGCGGCACCACCGGCAAACCCTGCACGGAGTGCCGCTCTTTTTATCTCTTCTGCAGTAAAAGGATGCTGCTTATGAAGTTCCGCATGTTCTCTCCAGTCATGACCGTCTTTATATCTGAATCTCAGTTTATACTCATGTATACGTTTTTCCCTGTCATAGGAATTCTCCCAGACCGAGGAATAGGTCCTTCTTTTCTCATGAAATGTTCTGCTTCCGAGAACATGCGAATAAAAGAACTCCGTTTTAAGATCAAAGATGAATATGCCATTTTTCTTCAGGACTTTTCTTACAGAATCCATGGTCTTATAGAGATCCTCTTCTGTAAGAAGATAATTAACGCTGTCACACACACTTACCACCGCATCCTGCTTATCAGAAAGAGTAAAGTCCCTCATATCTGAATAAATATAGGAAATAGGCGTAAGTCCGTTATCTTTGCAGTATATGTCCGAATGATTCTTCTCTTCAGCCACAAGCAGCATATCCTGAGAAATATCTATTCCTGTCACCTCAAAGCCATCTGCCTGAAGCAGCATGGACATACTTCCCGTTCCACATCCCAGTTCAGTGATTGATGAACAGGGCTTAATATGATGTCTGAAAAGAAGCTGAAGCAGATACTGCTCCCACTCCTCGTAAGGAATATTGTCCATCATCTTGTCATATACTTTTGCAAAAAGTGTATATTGTTCCATCAGTCATTCATCCTCTTACCAACATAGTTATATATCGCACTAATTACGAAGCAGAGCAAACCGCTAATAAAGAAGCTTATTGCATGTCCAAGAGTATTATCATATGCAATATCAAACATTACCAGCTTAACTATGCATACCATGGAGAGCACAAGTCCATACATACGAAGGTTACTGTATTTCTTATAGAATCCGAGAGCTATACATGCGATTGCCAGCAGGAAGCAGGCAATACTTATAGCCGCCTGTGCCGCAGAAGCCGAATTAAGTATCACATATATAAGGATCGTAAATTTCACACCCGCATATACATACTTATAATCATGGAAGAAGAAATCCGTTCTTTTAACATTGATACAGCAGATAGCAATAAGTATCAGAACTGCGATAACCCAGATAATCCGTGACTCATATGCATACAGAAGTGCCATTCCCGCAAAGATAAGAATTGCATTTAATACCATAAGAAGGTCCTTAAAGAATGGCTCCTCATCCTTTGTCATCCAGTCCTTTCTGAATGATGTAAGCGTTGCTGCGGTATTTACAGCCGCCAATGGAACAAAGAGAAGGAACATCAGGTCTCCAAAACCCTTTATAACCGCATCAAGCTTTGCATAAAATAATATCTCGCAGAACTTAACTATGATGCAGAAAAGCAGCATCAGATACAGAATAGTTTTCTTTCTCATCTCATAGCTTTCTTTGGTAAACATGATATAGAAAGCTCCAAGAATTATTACAAGTGAAAGTACAGTATCAAGGACATAGTACTCACCAAAATGTGCAAAGAGATAAACCACATAAGATACATATCCCATCACTCTGTAAGCTTCATTATCCGCTATAAATCCATATATAATAAATGCAGCGACCGCCAGTACTATTCCGACTGTATGGAACGCTCCCGGAATTACATCAAGTCCATAACATAACGTATATCCAAGGAATAAAGTCCATAACCAGTATGGCAGTTTCATCCACTGGCTGTGATCATTCTTAAGTCTATACTCCAGCACTACCATCACAGCTGCAGCAAGAACAGAATACAATACTCCTACTAGTGTATTCTCTATAATATCCCCACTGTCTGAAAACATGGTCAGCTGGATTGCAAAACCCCTTATTATTACAAGAAGAATTACCGTATATGCCAGTCCGCAGGAATGCTTTCTGGTCAGATTTTCTTCCTTCTCCCATCCGATAAAGCAGCAGATCAGCATAAATGCAGCATCCACCGCAAGGAGAACCAGACTTATATAGAAGACTTCTTCTGACATACTGACAGAAAGCACACGAAAGTCTCTCATTAAATATGCTGAGTTCTCACTCATTATCGTATATAGTGTTACTATAAGGATTACCAGATTAATTATATGGAAAACATTACACAGGAAATATCCTCTTCCCGTTTTAATATCAAAATAAAGATATACAAAACTTCCAATGAAGAAGTAGATAAGCAATATGATAAACTTGGAATTAAAGTCTATAAATTCACCGCTCTGAGTAAAAAGAAGGCATCCAAAAACTATAGAAATGGTAATTCCGATCTGACCTATAGTTGAATACATCCTTGACTCATATCTCTTTGACAGAAAGAGTGCGACCACTGCCCATATAAAAAGGAATATATAGAGCATCAGATCATTCATTACTTTAAAATGAATATTACTTATGAACAGGGATACAAAGATTGCTCCCATACCGCAGCCGGACACAGCTTCAAAAAAGCCGCTTCTCTCATTCCGACCTTTCTTCTCAAGCATATATACACCGGCTATGAGAAATGCGAAGCTGATCGCAAACATCATAAAAACCTTTGCAGCAGTTCCCAGAGCCGGGACAAATACTATTGCAAAGAGAATGAGACTTATAAAGATAAGACCTGAGGCAGCTATGGCCATGACGTTCTTACCAAAGACTTCTTCTGTTAGAGACGACTTCTTCGGATATCCATAACCCGTGCCAGGAGAAGT
>ONEC01000184.1 GCA_900316715.1 uncultured Eubacteriales bacterium | reverse complement strand
CAAATGTTACTAAATAACACCAGGCTGTCCCTTTCCTTATATTACTGTTACATATTCTAACGCAGATCTATTATTCTATGTCCCGTTTTCTTAGCTTCTGATACAAGTTCCTCATAGCTTCCACTGTTTATAAGGAATATACAATAACTATCACTGTCTATATCCATAGCAGCAAGTACATAACCGGACTCCTTCCATTTATCATTAAGTATCTCAGCCCATACTGTAATATCGCCGTCTTCATTAAACCAGTCATCATTTACAGTCAGTGCCCTCTCTCCCGCAAGAGCTTTTACACATGCAGAGAATTCCTCGGCTTCATCCTTATAATCCAGCTCATACATAAGCTCATTATCTATAAATCCATCAACTAAGCCTATCCATATAATCGTATTGACATCCGTACTCTCATCAAGACACCTTTCTTCATAGGAATCCCTGTTATCAGCATAATATGCCTTCGGGTTCTCGATACAGGAAACAAGAGCATCATATGTCTTATTCTTATCATCAATAAGATTTACGATTCTCTTATATGCATCAGTATTAACCGGCTCCTCCTGCGGAGTATTCTTTTTAAACTTATCAAAAAATCCCATAGTAACTCTTAAACCTCTATCTTTGCCTTTGACGGCTTATTCTCATCTATAAAAACTTTGACTGTATCATTTATATGCGGAGGTATAATACCGGCTGAAAGCCATTTTCTCTTTGTATATTCCTTCCCGTCAACACTATACACAACTTTAATGATATGTGGAAATACAGCGCCGTCCATAAACTTGAGTCTTATCGGCTTAGTATTAACCTTCAACCACCACTGCTTAGCAACACCTGTAACCTTACCTGTTATCTCCTTCTCCATATAATTTCTCCTTTATCCAGTCCTGTCCATTCCAGCCATAAGCGCTTCCATTCGGAGCCTCCAGATATGCTAATATATCCGGTCTCAGATTACATATTGCATTAATACCTATAATCTGAAGATTATCCGGGTTATTTGCGTATTCATCAGACTCATCGCCATGGAAAAATCTCCACCCACTATCGGGTCTGTCTTTTGTAGGTTCATCACGATACATATATCCTATACCCTTTTCAAAGGCCGCCTTTGATACTATACAGCCCGGATCTCCCGGATATATCTGAACCCATTCACGTTTCTCCGGTCTGTACCATGCATACTTCTGCCATGGTGCACCCTTTTCACAGAGATTGGCAATTATCCTTCCCTGAAGATCTAAGAACTGATCCTGACCATCAAACTTCTTGATGATCATAAAGTATATAGCTCCACAAAGATAGGATAATGCATATTCCTTAAAGGAATGATAAAACACCTGTGCCTTTCTTACATAGCGGTCAGTAATCTCATCAAATTCCTTATCAGATATTATTCCACAAGAGTTTGCTGTTCTGCATACTCCTATATACTCGCAGATGTCCCAGGCATAAAACCCTCTTTCCTGAAGAAGAGGATAAAACTCTTTAGCCTGTGCCATGAACATCTCAAATATCTTTCTTCCTTCCGGCTGCAGCTTATCAACATCAAAAAGCGGTGCTTCCTTCCAGAAGGTCATAAACTGCTCATAATGAACACTGCATTCAAACTGCTTTTTCTGATAATTAAGTAAGCTTTCTTTTGAATCAATATTATACATCTTTTTCATAAATGCTTTTGTTTCCGCAGCTTCGTCTGCACTGCATTTATAATTCTCATTTTCATTCATGCGGCAGGGAATACCCGGTATCTTTCTCGCCGCAAAGGGTTCTGTAAGTAATCGGGCGAACTGCTCTCTCGATGGCTGAGCAGCTTTTTTATCTTCCCCCGGAATACTATTATATATCTTTTCTATTGTCTTAATCTGCTTCTCCCACATATCTTTTCCTCCACTCACGCGCTTTCTGAAGATAATCCGTTATAAGCTCATGTTTACCGTTAACATATGAATCCCTGTCATCAGGGAATTCCTTCCACAGTCTGATCTTTAAAGCTTCATATATCTTTGCATCTTCTTCATGCGCATTCATATAATCTCTGAAATTTATATAATTATGCCATGCATCTGAGTCAGCTATTACCACATGGATAAAATGCGTAACAATGCCATTATCCAGATTTCCGCAGCGATACAGATGCTGTCCCGGGATATCCTGTTTTCGATACACGATTCCCTGAGCTGCCAGCTCTTCGTCATGTTTCCGTATATCATCGAAGTCCCTTACAGCAACAGCCACATCTATAATAGGCTTTGCACATATCCATTTTATTGATGTGCTTCCGACATGCTGAACACCAACTATGTCATCTCCAAGAATCTTCCTTATCTTCTCACAGATACTTTTTCCTTCAATATCCCATTCCTGCTGATGCGGTTCTAAAACAACCGTATCTCTCAATAATCCAATTGACATATCCGTCCCCCCGGTCTCAACATTTTTATTATAACAAAAGGACAGTGAAGAATCACTGTCCTTTTACGACATTATTATTCTGCTTACTTTATAAACATGCTATACGTGACATACTCCCACCACTTTCGCTTCGCTAAGAAGTGGGGGCTTCTCGTTCGAGCAATCTAACGATCACAGCATACACGAGCTATCTCCGTCTGTCCGACGGTTCTATCTATACTTAAATACTTA
>ONEC01000083.1 GCA_900316715.1 uncultured Eubacteriales bacterium | reverse complement strand
CAGACCGAACAAGAAGGACTTTGAGGCTATTGTAAGCGGACTGGCTGAGAGACATCCGGAGATTACAATGAGCAAAGAGAAGCTGCTTGCAGAAGCTACCAAGTGGGAGATATCCCACGGCGGCATGTCAGGTCGAGTGGCACAACAGTTTATCGATTACATAGTTTCTGTTTGCAGTTAGCAGAAAGAGCAGAAAAACTGCTTGCTTGCAAGCAAGGTTTTCTGGATTTCTGCGAAAACTGCGAAGCAGGAACTCAAACGGCATGAGGGATGAGCCTCTGAAAGAGGCAGGGAGCAGCGAAGCTGCGACATCCCGAATAGAGCTTGAGTTACTGCAAACAGAAACTTGTAGAGCAGAGTTTGCAGTTAGCAGAAAAGTCGGAGGCAAAGCATGACGAAGAAGGAGCTGGCCGGGAAGGTCTGTGACATTCTGAATAATGAATATGGAACAGATCTGAGATGCTATCTGGAGTATGACCATAAGAAGCCATGGCAGCTGCTTGTGGCAACCATCCTTTCGGCACAGTGCACCGATGAACGAGTTAATATAGTCACAAAAGACTTGTTTAAGAAATATAAAACATTGCAGGATATCGCAGAAGCTGATATAAAGGAATTTGAGAAAGATATATTCTCAACCGGCTTCTACCATAACAAAGCAAAGAATATAATTGCATGTGCAGGGGCGCTCCTGGAAAGCTATAACGGAGAAGTCCCTTCAGACATAGATGAGCTGACAAGTCTTCCGGGAGTCGGAAGAAAAACAGCAAATGTAATACGCGGAAATGTATACCATATTCAGTCCATAGTGGTTGATACCCATGTAAAGAGAGTATCGAAGCTTCTGGGACTTACGAAGGAAGATGATCCGGTCAAGGTTGAGATGGATCTTATGAAGATTCTTCCTAAGGAGCAGTGGATATTATATAACTTCCAGGTGATCGCACATGGAAGAAAAGTATGTATCTCAGGAAGACCGAAATGCAGTGAATGCGTTCTGTCAGGTGTATGCCGCGGAAAGAAAACTAAGTAATATATTATTTGGAGGATAGACAAATGATCGATTTCAGTAAGAAGAAGACAAAGAAGGCAAGAATAATTCTTGGAGTTATCTGTTTACTTATCGTATTCGGTATGGTAGTAGGACTTCTCTTTGCTTAACGGTGATCTTTGTAAGAGTTTTAGAAAGGATATACTATGAGAATACTTAAGAAGGCGGGAGTTCTGGCACTGGCCGGCATGATAAGCCTTAATATGGTTCTACCGGTAAGAGCAGATGCATCAAATACAGATGCGGCTTCGGGAGAATTAAAGATACAGAATAATATAACCATAGATGGAAGGGATGTTTCAGGTCTTACCTATGATGAAGCTCTGGCTGTTGTAGGAGATGTATCTGATGCGGATGATACAGCAGTATTTCTTACCAGTTCCTATGGAGATGTAACAACCGATCTTAAGTCATTGGGCTTTAAGAGTGATGCGTCGGAAGTTGTTGAAGATGCCGTAAAGTACGGTAATTCAGGAAATATTCTTAAGAGATATCAGGAGCAGAAGCGTCTTGATAAGGAAACACTTAAGTTTAATACAACAAAGAGTATCGACGAAGGAAAGCTGGATTATATCATTCAGTCAGCCATCGGCTCAGCTCTTGCTCAGGATGCAGATTATAATCTTATCAAGCATGATGATGGTACCGTATCAGTTACCATGGGCGGTGGAAATGTAATGGTCGATGCTGTTGGTACAGCTGATGCCATTGAAGGAATCATCAAAGACGGATGGAGCGGTGGAGATATCAAGACCGACATCGTACTTGGCGGTGAGAATACAGAGAAGTCAGCACAGGTTGCAGAGATCAAGGATCTTCTTGGCACATATACAACTAACTATAATGGTCCTGCGGGACGTATGGCAAATATTGAGAGAGCAACCTTCTTCATAAACGGAAAGGTTCTTTTCCCTGGAGATCAGCTTTCAGTACATAGTACTATATCACCAATCACAACTGAGAACGGATATTACAATGCACATGTATATTCAGGTAATCAGATTCAGGAAGGTGTAGGAGGCGGTGTATGTCAGGTTGCAACAACCCTGTATAATGCTTCTCTTTTTGCTGAGATAGAGATCGTTCAGAGAAACAATCACAGTCTTACAGTTTCTTATGTTCCTGTATCTTTTGATGCAGCCATAGCAGGCGGCGTTCTGGATATGAAGATAAGAAATAATCTGGATGCACCTATCTATATCGAAGGTATCTGTTCAGAGGGCGAGCTTACCTATAATATCTGGGGTAAGGAGACAAGACCGTCTAACAGAACACTTAAGTTCGAATCATATGTAACAGATGCATGGGGACCGGGAGAACCTGAGTATGTTGAGAATCCTTCTCTTGCACCAGGAGAAGAGAGAACCATATCCAGGGGATCTGATGGTATGTGCGCTGAACTTTGGAAGTATGTATATGTTGATGGAGTAGAGGTTGAGAAATCATGTATTAACTCCAGTACATATCTTCCGGTAAAGGCAAAGGTTGAGAGGAATTCATCCGAGGCTGCTCCTGAAGAGAATCCTGAGGAGAATCCGGAACCGGCACCAGAAGAGAATCCGGAGCCGGCGCCTGAACCAGAACCAGCACCGGAGCCAGAGCCTGAACCAGAGCCGGCACCAGAACCGGAACCGGCGCCTGAAGAGCCTACAGGAGAGTAAAATATGAAGGGAACAATCCCTGCAAATCTTCTTGATAGAAGTATAACGAGACATCTGACTAAGAAGTCAGGCCCTGTTCTTCAGGGAGCGGGACGTGACGGAGCAGTCTTTGAATGTGAGAATAGAATGGTATCTGCGGCGGGCTTTGCGGCGGATGAGTTCTCCGATATGACGGCAGGAGAAACGGCCTTCATAATAGCTGAGAACAATATGACAGCATCCCGTGCAGTGCCGGAATTTATGAATATCTATATCACTGCAGAAGAAGAATGCAGTGAAGAAAAGTTAAGACAGGATATGATAAGACTCCCTTCTCTTGCCAAAGAGAAGGGAGTTCGGATAATAGGAGGAAATACAGCCTACTCCGGCAAGGGCGACGGTTATTCGGTAACTGTTAATCTTCTTGGAAGGCTTACGGAATCCCTTAGTAAAAATGCAGCGCGGCCCGGGGACTCAGTTGTAATATGGGGGGCAGCGGGGCATTTCGGCGTAAGCCGGCTGATACAGGCTGACAGAGAGAGGCTGAGGGAGAGATTCTCTGAGAGATTTCTCAGGGAGAGCCTGATGGCTGAGACGGACGTCTATGCACATTCTATCCCGGGAGCCTACCTTATGCATGATGTAAGCTATGGAGGGGTATATAGAGCCCTGTACGAGCTGTCAGAATGGAGCGGCCTGGGTATGGAACTTACACATGAGAATATCCCTGTCAGACAGGATACGATAGAGATAGCGGAGTTCTATAACATGAATCCATACTGCCTAATGGGCGTTGGTATCATGACAGGCTTATGCCATGAAGCGGATCTGGATATACTTAAGAACAGTCCTGAATATCAGGAAGGGCTTATAAGTATAGCGGGAGTGCTTACGGAGAAGAAGGAAAAGGTAGTCAGGTCCGAAAGATTTAATATGCAGAGATTTTTGACTCCATACACACAGGATGAGATATATAAGAGGTAAGAGCATGAAAGAAGAAATAATCAGAATACTTCAGAAGAATTCGAGACTGTCAAATGCAGATATTGCAGCCATGACAGGAATGGAAGAAGAAGATGTTAAGAAGGAGATAGAGGAGCTTGAGGCCCGCAAGATAATCAGCGGATATCAGGCGGTCATCAACTGGGATAACGTTGATGATGACAGAGTTACAGCGCTTATCGGTGTAAAGATATCTCCTGTAAGAGGACAGGGATTTGATAGAATCGCCGAGAGAATAAGCCGTTTCGAGGAAGTTGGTTCTGTTATGCTGATGTCAGGTTCTTCCGCAGACCTTATTCTCACTATAGAAGGAAATTCCATGAAGGAAGTATCTCAGTTTGTATATGATAAGATCGCTCCTATGGAATCAGTTGTATCCACAGCTACTTACTTTGTTATGAAGAAGTATAAGGATCATGGAATACTCTTCACAGAAGAGCAGGGCGTTGACGAGAGAATACAGATTATGCCATAAGGCATGAGTAAGAATACGAGAGGATGACTGATATATGAAGTCGTTTAATAAAGTTGCTGAGGCCATCAAACCATCAGGCATCAGAAAATTTTTTGATATAGTAAGCGAGATGCCGGAAGCAATCTCTTTAGGTGTTGGTGAACCGGATTTTGATACACCATGGCATGTAAGAGATGAGGGTATCTATGCGTTGGAGAAGGGCCGTACATTTTATACATCTAATTCAGGTCTGGCAGAACTCAGAGCTGAGATATGCAGCTGGTATAAGAGATATGATGTGGAATATAATCCGCGCAAGCAGTGCCTTATAACTGTAGGAGGAAGCGAGGGAATAGACCTGGCTCTCAGAGCACTCCTCAATCCGGGAGATGAGGTTATCATACCTGAGCCGAGCTACGTATCTTATGTGCCATGCGTAAGTCTTACAGGCGGAGTGCCGGTTATCATTGACCTTAAGAATGAGAATCAGTTTAAGCTGACAGAAGAGGAGCTTAGAGGGGCTATCACAGATAAGACCAAGATCCTTATCCTGTCTTACCCTAATAATCCTACAGGAGCCATAATGACGAAGGAAGATCTGATTCCTATTGCAAAGCTCTGTGTGGAGAAGGACCTTTATGTAATATCAGATGAGATCTATTCAGAACTGACCTATGGAGATGAGCCGCATGCGACAATAGCAGCTCTTCCGGGAATGGCAGAAAGAACTATTATAGTAAATGGATTCTCTAAGGCTTATGCTATGACAGGCTGGAGACTTGGATATACTCTTGCACCTGAAGAGATAAACAAACTTATGACAAAGATACATCAGTTTGCCATAATGTGTGCGCCTACTACGAGCCAGTATGCAGCAGTAGAAGCAGTAAGAAATGGTGATAAAGATATAGCTGAGATGAGACAATCTTATGATGAGAGAAGAAAGTTTCTTCTGAAACAGCTTGAAGATATGGATATGCCGGCATTTGAACCGAAGGGAGCGTTCTATATATTCCCTTGTATTAAGAAGTATGGACTGAGCTCCGAGGAATTTGCCACACAGCTCCTCATGAAAGAGAAGCTGGCGGTGGTTCCCGGAAGTGCCTTCGGCGATTCAGGTGAAGGCTATCTTAGAATCTCATATGCATACTCTATAGAACAGCTTAGAGAAGCTATGAGAAGAATTAAGCATTTTATTGAGACGTTGGCTTGTTAGAGATAAGTATCTCTGTCTGGCCTGTATGTGAAGGCTGATCCTGTTTAGCCTTTGTAAGTGTAAATACGAATTTAGAACCCTGGCCCTCAACGGAAGAAACCTCAATGGTTTCGTTGTGGGCCTTTATTACTTCCTTAGTAATGGCAAGGCCGAGTCCGGTGCCCTGCTTATCCTTTCCACGTGAAGAATCACCCTTATAGAATCTTGTCCAGATTCTTCTCTGAGTATCCTCACTCATTCCGATACCCTCATCCTGAACGGCAACATAGAGTTTGTCGTTGGTTTCATATATGGATACATGAATTCTTTTTCCTGATGGAGTAAACTTTATAGCGTTATCGATAAGGTTGTATATAACCTGCTGAATCTTTGTCTGGTCGGCTGTAACGATGGTGTTTTCAGCATGATTGTTCAGGTATATTGCAAGACCTTTGTCGATACATTTAATCTCGAAAGTATTAAGAGTGGACTTTACAACTTCTATGAAGTCGAAATCACTCATCTTAAGGTAAGGACCATATATTTCCAGATGGTTGAGATCCAGAAGTCCCTGGGTAAGCTTGGTAAGACGCTGGGTCTCATCAAGTACGATATTAAGATATCTCTCCTGCTTTTCCGGAGGGATGGTTCCGTCCAGAATAGCCTGCACATAACCCTTGATGGATGTGAGAGGAGATCTGAAATCGTGGGAAATGTTAGACACGAAGTCATGTCTGTACTGCTCCAGCTTTGAAAGCTCGCCGGCCATATATTCCATGGAATCAGCAAGCTGACCGATCTCGTTCTTAGATTTGATACCGGTCTCGACATCGAAGTTACCTTCTGAATAATCACGGGCTACATTTGAAAGATGCTTGATAGGACGTATGATCTTTCTTGAAATGATAGCTATGAAACTGAAGGCTATAACAATGATAACGAGACATGGAATAAGGCTGAAACTCATGATATCGTTCATCGTATCATTTATCTGAGTTGTGGATGCATGAAGTATCAATGCACCCGCCGGCTCAGATGGAGATTCTGTATCTTTAAAATAGTTAACCGGCATATTTACAGAGATAACATCTGTATTAAAGACACCATAGAAATCACCGACCAGTGAAAAGCTTTCATCCAGCTGATAAGATTCGCTGATCTTATAGATGTTTTCAGGAATGTCGGCATTTATACCTGCATATGCACTTTCTGATGCAGCTTCTGTAGTCTCTGTTGAAGAACCGGAGGTTTGATATGGTGGCTTTTTTTCAGTGGTTTTTCTGTTTGACTTGGCGATGATGTTGCCACTGTTATCAACATACCATATATCAGCTTTCAGCATATCGGAATAATAATCCATAAATCCGGCCATGTCATCTTCGTTAATCTTGCCTTCCAGATAACTGGTAAGAGACTGTTTTGCTATAAGCTGTGCTTCGTTAGACAGAGTCTCAATTCTTTCGGAAATGAGTGACCTCTTTGCGAAGTACGATATGAACAATATAAGAAATCCAAAGGATATGATAAGTATGGCAAGGAATGCCAGATATATCCTGTCAAATAAGGAGTGCTGCATATTATTACCTCACTTAAGAGTTCACTAGTTACTTAACCTCAAACTTGTAACCGATACGCCATACAGTTGAAATGCACCAGTTATAATTTCCGTTCAGTTTTTCTCTGAGACGCTTTACGTGAACATCTACTGTACGTGTATCACCCATGAAGTCATAGCCCCAGAGCTGATTAAGAAGCTGATCTCTGGTAAATACCTGATTTGGCTTTGAAGCAAGGAAGTACAGAAGTTCAAGCTCCTTTGGCGGCATCTCGATGTTTCGTCCGTCGAGAGTAACTGTATAGTTTGAAATATTCACAATAAGATGTGGATACTCGATGTAATTTCCTGTATGTTCGAAGTCCTGAGGTTCAGAAGTCTCTTCCTGTACAGGCTCCTCTGACTTGGCAGCACCGGCACGTCTCAGAACGGCATGAACTCTGGCTACCAGCTCATTTGAATCAAAAGGCTTGATGATATAATCATCAGCACCCATCTTAAGACCGAGCACCTTGTCGAAAACTTCACCCTTTGCAGAAAGGATGATGATCGGTGTGTCGCGAGTCTTCCTGATCTGCTGACATACTTCGTAACCGTCAATTCCCGGAAGCATGAGATCCAGAAGTATAAGATCAGGGTTATATACATCTACAAGAGTGAGAGCAGCTTCACCGTTTTCTGCAGTTTCTGTATCGAAGCACTCTTTCTCGAGATAGAGAGATATAAGCTCGGATATATTCTCGTCATCGTCTACTATAAGTATTTTTGGTCTGTTCATCTTATCTCCCTTCCTGATTAAAACTCAACTATTGTTACACCTGCATCGCCTTCGCCGAATTCACCTGCTCTGAAGGAGGATACGGCCGGATGCTTCTTTAAGTATTCATGAATTCCACGTCTTAAGGCTCCGGTGCCCTTACCGTGGATAATAGTTACGGTTGTACAATGAGACAGAAGCGCATCGTCCAGGAACTTATCTATGTTAGATACGGCTTCGTCTACGGTCTGTCCGAGAACATTCAGCTCCGGACGGAAGTTAGCAGCTTTTGAGATTCCTCTGGAAGAAGAATTAACAAAAGTCTTTTCCTCTTTCTCAGGTTTCTTCTCCTGCCATATAAGATCTGTTGAAGGAACTCTTGACTGGATGGCACCAATCTGAACTGATATCCTTCCCTTGGAATCGGCCTTGGCAAGAACTGTACCTTCACTGTCAAAGCTGATAACGTATACGCTGTCGCCGGGAGCGAAATCCTCAGGCTTCTGATTAGAAGAACGCTTCTTCTGTGGACGGCTCTTGTTGAGGGCGTCACGTTTCTCACGGATATTTGTTCTGTGCTTCTCCATGGAGCTCATATCTGCAGCTGCAGGATTCTGCTTCCATTTGTTTATATCACGGATAGCCTGATCGGCTGTTTCCTTTGCATCATCCAGAATCTTCTGTGCATCTTCTCTGGCACGGCGAAGGATGTCTTCCTTCTTCTGGGTGAGATTCTCTTCCTTTGAGGAAAGAGATTTCTTCAGGGACTCGATCTCAGCTGTATAGGCTGCGATTCGTTCCTTATCCTGTTCTATCTCGCGCTGACTGCTTTCAAGAGTATGGATGATTTGCTCCATTCTGAGGGATTCAGAATCTATGCTGTCTCTTGCTCCGCTTATGATGCTTTCATCAAGGCCAAGACGCTTGGCTATGGCAAAGGCATTGGAACTTCCCGGAATACCTATCATAAGCTTGTAGGTAGGTCGGAGAGTTGCCATATCGAATTCGCAGGACGCGTTCTCGACTCCGTCAGTACCGATGGCATAGGTCTTAAGCTCTGTGTAATGGGTTGTGGCCATAACGTAGGCACCCATGTTCTTCAGGAAGGTCAGGATACCAATTGCGAGAGCTGCACCCTCAGCAGGATCAGTTCCGCCGCCCGGCTCATCGAAGAGGCACAGGGACTTGTCATCAGCGTGGTCAACTATATAAACTATATTGCTCATATGGGATGAGAAGGTAGACAGATTCTGTTCGATACTCTGCTCATCACCGATATCAGCAAAGACATTATCAAAGATTTTCATGGTACTTCCTTCGGCGGCCGGTATATGAAGTCCCGACTGGGCCATGAGAGTAAGAAGTCCAAGAGTTTTAAGTGATACGGTCTTACCACCGGTATTAGGGCCGGTTATTATAAGAAGCTTGTAGTCTTCACCAAGCCTGATATCTACAGGAACCGCAGTCTTCTGATCGAGAAGCGGATGTATGGCACGCTTCAGATTGATCACGCCCTTATCATTAAAGATAGGTTCGCTGGCACGATAGGCCTTGGCGAAACGGGCTTTTGCGAAGATGAAGTCCAGCTCTGTAAGAAGCTTCAGGTCTTCAGCTATATCCGTTGCGGCACTTCCTGCCATAAGAGACAGGTTGGCAAGAATCTTTTCAATCTCGACTCTTTCATCGCTTTCCAGTTCCTGAATCTCGTTATTCATGTTGACGGCTTCCATAGGTTCAATGAAGAAGGTGGAACCTGTGGAGGAGCGGTCATGGATCATTCCAGGAAATGCATTTCTATGTTCTACTTTTACCGGTATACAATATCTGCCATTACGCATGGTTACAAGAGAATCCATAAGGAGCCCCTTGTTGGACTCGGACTTAACTATCTTATCCAGAAGACTGTGAAGTCTCTGGTTAAGGTCAGCCTTCTTGCGGCGAATGGCCTTAAGTGCAGATGATGCGTCATCCGCAATATCTGTTGCTGAAAGGATGCATCTTCTGATCTCACTGGAAATGTCTCTGAGAGGAATCAGGTCCTCAAACATTCCCGAGAGAGAGTCGCGGGAATTCTCTATCTCATCTGAAGACTTATCTGAGGCACCGTAACTTCTTACGGAGTCAGCAGTCTCAAGGAGAGAAGCTATATCGAGAAGCTCTTCCTGAGAAAGAGCTGACTTGATCTCAAGAAGCTTCAGAGATCCTCTGATATCACGTATTCCTGAAAAGCCGCAGGAACCCTGTTTCTCAAGTCTCAGATATGCATCACGTGTATTCTGCTGAAGTGCTTCAATCTCCGGACGGTTAGTCAGAGGCTTAAGCTTCAGACACATACGCTTTGCGCCCATTGATACAGCATAGGATGCAAGCATATCTAGTATTTTGTTGTATTCAAGTACGCGAAGCGTTCGTTTATTCATAGGTAAAACTCCTTCTAAATCTTACTATTCTTCTAAACTGCGAATAGTAAGGGCATATCTGAAATATTATAACATAATTTCCCCGTGTTGTGATATAATAGGAAACGATTTTTGTGAATTTGGGAATTTATTTTAGAAAGGATCCGATATGAGATATATCAACACATTTCAGGAAGGTGAACAGGTTTCGGACATTTACTTCTGTAAGCAGAAGACCCAGGCGACTACAAAGGCAGGAAAGACCTATTACAGCCTTATTCTTCAGGATAAGACAGGC